>CANCGR010000438.1 GCA_947377625.1 Gammaproteobacteria bacterium
GCAATGCGCGCGAGTGTGTCGGGCTGGATATCGACGATGGTACGCGGCGGAATGTTGTAGACGATTATCGGCAACTCGGTGGCGTCGTGCAGCATTTTAAAATGCTGATAGAGCCCTTCCTGCGAGGGGCGATTGTAATAACCCGCCACTGCCAGCAAACCATCGGCGCCACAGCGCTGCGCATGCAAAGCCATATTGATCGCCTCCAATGGATTATTGGAACCAACACCGGCAATCACCGGCACCTGCGCAGCGCTGGCCTGTATCACCAGCTCGATCATGCGCTCGTGTTCGCCAGTGCTGAGTGTCGAGGCTTCGCCGGTGGTGCCCATCACCACCAGCCCGTCGATGCCGGCATCCAGCTGGTAATTCACCAGTTTGAGCAGCGCCGGCACATCCAGTCGTTGCTCTCGAAACGGTGTAATAAGTGCGGTAAGACAGCCTTGAAACATGGTTTTACTCCTTTGAGATGAAATTGCAGACAATAAAAAACCCGGTGGCGGAGTCCGCGACCGGGTTTGGTTGAACAGGGAAGGTGGACTACTTTTTCCGCTCAAACAGCACCAGGCCGCACACAGGTTTCTTCTGCTTGCAGCTCTTGGATACGAAATTGAGGCTTGTGTGAATCATTAGGGTAGTCCCGTTAAAACGAGCGCGACTTTATCATGGGTGCGGACGTTTGCCCAAGTGCAGCAATCGCCACAAGCAGGCGAGCCCACTGCTTAGCACCACTACATCGCGCAGACGGGTCAGCGCGATCATGCCCATTGCAGCGGTTGCCGGCAGATGCAGCAAACGGAACGACCACAACAGTGCTGCTTCCACCGAGCCGATGCCGCCGGGCAAGGGCAACAACATCGACAAGCGCATTGACACCAGCATCAGCGCAAATTCATCAGGCGAAAATGACAGTCCAAGGAAATGCAGTATCAACACCAGCTCTGCCATCAGTGCAGCCCAAAGCGCCAATGACAGCAGCAAGGCCCACAACATGTTCGATCGCCCACTGCTGAAAGCCTGACGTAATAGTTGGCTGCTTTGCTGCCAGTGGTTATTGATGCGGCTTAATTTTGGATATTGATTAAAACGCGCTGCCATCGCTTCGAATCTGGTTGTCAGCCAGCGCGGCTGCAGTAACACCAGCGCGGCGGCAGCAGTGAGCACCATCAATACCAATGCCAGCATCAGCACGATTTGCAGCCAGTTTTGCGTAGCGAAAGTAGTAAGGCCGAGCAGCAACGCCAGCGCGAGCAGCACCAGCAGGTTGATGGCGGTTTCACAGAAGCGGTCAAGGCCGAGCACCAGCACCGCTTGTTGCAACGGCAACTTGAAAACGCGGTGCAGCCACAACACTTGCAAAGGCTCGCCACCGAATTGAGGGCCAGGTGTCAGGAAATTTACTGCACTGCCCGCTTGGCGGATTTGCATGAGTTGGTGAAGTTGAATCCCGGCACCGAGCGAGCGCGCCAAGGCTTGCCAGCGCAGTGCGGCAATAAAAAGTATCAACAGGTTCAGCGCCAGCCATAAGAGACAGTCGTAGAACGTGAGTGCTTGAATGCTGTGCGCAATTTCTGCAAAGGGGAGTTGCCGCAAGGCCCAGCCGGCGAAAAGCAAAGCCAGTGGCCACAACAATAGCCACAGCCTCGACAGACTGCGCCTCACACTTCGCCTTGGCGGGTAAGCAAATCTCCGTCCCGGTGCCAGAGACTCATGCGACCCGTACCGAACAAAATAATGGCCACTGTGGCGAACAATGTTGTTATGGCCGTCGCATTCACAAACTCATAGCCGGCATAAAAGTTCAGCAGCAACAGCAAGGCGATTGCGCAAACGCGCCCGGCAATCCCGCTCACAATGCCAAGCACAGCCAGCAATATCCCCCATTGAAGAGTGGTGACTTGCGAGCTTGCCTGCGCCGGCAGGCTAAGCCACAGCATAGCTGCCAGCACCAGTCGCACCACTGGTAACAGCCACTGTGACGTGAGCCTTGTCAGTTGTTCAAAAGCAGCTTTGACAGCAATACCGTCAGCTGTCAGACGCGCGCTGACTATCAGCCAATCAATCCAGAAGCCGACCAGCAAGGGCAACATAAAGGCGATGCCAGCAAGTTGTGACAACTGCGGCTGTAGAGGGGGCCACAGTGCTGTTGCTACAAACCCCATTTGCGCGCCGGCCAGCGTGCGTCGCAAGCTGTTGGGCGGTAATGCCAGCACCGGCAATTTACGCTGACGTCGCCAACGCAGGCCGAACAGGAAAAAGTAGTAGGCTGCGCTTACCAGCAGATAAGCGGGCAGAATCTTTCCGTATTGGATTGCCAGCAGTGGCGCTACTACCAAGCCGATGGCGTCGTAACTCATGTCGAGTTTGGCGCCGAGCAAAGTGGTGTTGCCGCTGCGTCGCGCCAGTGCGCCATCGAAGCGGTCTCCCAGCGCAGCCAGTGTGTAAAGCACAGCGGGCAGAAAAGCGGCAAGCCCAGAGGGCGCAGGTAGCCACAGAAAGCCCGCACAAGCCGCAATCAGGCCACCGCGCAGCAAGGTCAAACGATTGGCCCAGCCGAGCGACGTGCGCAAAGGTGCGGAGCCGGAGCTGCGATTATGCAAACGGTTTTGCCAGAGTTGCTGCCAGATCAAAGCCCAGCACAGCAGGCTTTGCAGCAGGCGCTGACGTGCGTCAGGCAGGTCGTCGAACAAGAATGGAGAAATGAAAATATTCAGCAGGATCAGGCTGCCGAGGATTGCGGATATGAACAGCTCCTGGCGTAGTTTGCCGCTCACATCGCACTCACGCGATGGTCAGTCGCGACGTGGTGTCGATGAGCACCGGGCTGTGCAATAACGCCATGTATTCAGCCGGTGCCAGCCAGCTTTCGAGTTTTGCGGCAGAGTCACTACGTTCGGCTTTGTATTGGGCAAGTTTCAATTCCGGCTCAAAACTGTGCAGCGAGTTGGCATCCAGTGGTTTGGTGATCTGGGCGTTATGCCAGCTGCGAAAATTTTCATCTGACAACAAGGTGTTTAACATGCAGGTGCTGTTGTCGGTATGCATGGCGGCTTCATTGGCCACCACTGCTGCCACAATAGCTGGGCTACGTCGTTCTTCCGGTGTGCTGAGGATGCCGAGCACGCGCAGAAATTTACCGAGCCACTCTTTGCCGCTGATCCACGACAACAATGCCGACAACATCAGTCCTGAGGTCACCGGCAACAACCAGTAGAACAGGCCGTGGTTGTAATACCAGGTAAGTCCGCCAGCGGCCACACCCAATGACATGTGCCAGCGGTGCATCTTGATGGCAGTGCCTAAGGAGATCGAGCCGTCGTTGCGTCGTTGCGGTTTCCAGCCGCTGTCACTGCCAGTGAGAATTTCACGCACCATCTGGCTTTGGGCCAGCATCATCACCGGCGCGAACAGCGCAGAAAGCACGGTTTCCATCAGCACGCTCAGCGTAAGAATGATCGGGCCGCCATAACCAAAACAGCGCTTCAAACTGAGCAGGCCTGAACACCAGGCCAGGAATTTCGGCAGCAACACAAT
>CANCGR010000439.1 GCA_947377625.1 Gammaproteobacteria bacterium
CCGACTGTCGTGCCGGCAACGCGGCGCATCAGTTCACCCAGCAGAAAACCCTGATGATGCACATGATAGGCAGCCTTGGTGCCGATTTCCCACAGTGGCTCTTGTTGTTCGAGGGCGAGAATCATCGCTTCGCGGTCGAACATTGCGCCGGGCCACAGCGTGTTGGTGGTCAGCACCGGCACTGCAGCGGTGTGATCGAGGAAGTGTCGTACCAGCGTTTTGCCCTTGCCGTTCTGACCATACTCCGGCCAGTAGTCGGTAACGCGCGCATTGGGGTTGATCAGGCCGCGTTCGATCAACATGTTGAAACAAATGGCAGTGACGCCCTTGGCCACCGACATCATGCACACCGTGGTGGCTGCGTCCCAAGGAGTAGACAGTGCACTGTTGCGCCAGCCACCCCACAGATCAACCACGGTCTTGCCGTGCACGACGATGCTGACGCCGGCACCGACTTCATCTTCCACCGTGAAGTTCTCAACAAAGGCGTCGACCACGCTCTGGTAGCCGGGGTCAAAGTGGCCTTGCAGTGGATAGCTGGCATTGCGGGCAGACAGAGTGTCTTTGAATTCCATGAGGTGGGCCTTGGTTCAGGTGGGCAGAAAGTGCAGCGGCCTATTATTGCCAGACTTGTGCAAAACCAGAAGTGTCATGACAGACCACAAAATCCGGGACAAAAAAAAGCAAGCCGAAGCTTGCTTTTTCTGGACCGGAAACCGTGGCTTACAGAGCTACGATGTTCTCAGCCTGTGGGCCTTTCTGGCCCTGTACTACGGTGAACTCAACTTTCTGGCCTTCGGCCAGGGTTTTGAAACCGGGGCTGGAGATTGCGCTGAAATGTGCGAACACATCTGGGCCGGAAGACTGGGCGATAAAACCGAAACCTTTGGCTTCGTTAAACCATTTGACGGTGCCGGATACTTTATTTGACATTGTATTAACCTATTTATTAAACATGAGTAAGCCTTGGACGGGCTTGGTAGTAGCTGAAAACATGCTGGGATAAGAAACTTTTAAACGGAGAATTTTGAAATTGCTACGAAGGGAAAGTTGATATGAGCCGGTTTTACTAGCTGCGCGGCACTCTATAGGGTCAAGGCTTGTAAGTCAAACCTATTATTCAGCGAAATCAAAGCCTTGATTATTGGCTATACTCGCCGCAAACAAAAAAACAGATATGAAACAGTCTTAATGACCAGCACCTGCGTAGCAAACACCTCAGCAGCAAAGTTCGACTACATCATTATCGGTGCGGGTACTGCTGGCTGTGTGCTGGCGGCCCGGCTGTCCGAGAATCCTGCCCATCGCGTGTGCCTGATCGAAGCGGGTGGTTCCGAGCAGCATCCGTGGATCAGCATTCCGGCGGCGGTGGGTGCAGCCATCATGAGTGAACGCTTTGGCTGGGGCTTGGTTACCACGCCACAACCAGCGCTGAACAATCGCGTGATTCCCTTGCCGCGCGGCAAAGTGTTGGGCGGCAGTGGTTCAATCAATGGCATGGCCTATTACCGTGGTCCGGCGCGTGATTACGATGACTGGGCCGCTTTGGGCAATCGCGGCTGGAGTTATGAAGAACTGTTGCCGTATTTCCTGCGCTCTGAAATGAACGAGTATTACCGCAACTCTGCCTACCATCGCACCGACGGCCCGATGGCAGTGAGTTTCGTCAAGCGGCCGAATCCGTTGTGCGCAGTGTTCAATCGCGCGATGGCTGAGCTGGGCTTTCCCTACTGCGAAGATTTCAATGTGGCTGAGCCTGAAGGTTATGGTTACCGGCAGGGCACCATCTCGCAAGGTCGTCGTGTGTCGACCGCCAGTGCGTATCTGCGCCCTGCAATGCAGCGCAAGAATCTGACTGTGCTCGCCAACACCATGACGCGCAAAATCCTTTTGCACAACGGTGCTGCAACAGGAGTGGAAATACAAACTGCACAAGGCGTGCAAACATTACGAGCCGAGCGCGAAGTGTTGTTGAGCGCCGGTGCTTTTCATTCGCCACATATTCTGCTGCATTCCGGCATTGGTGACAGTGCGGAGCTGGAAGCCGCCGGCATCGCGCCGCGGCATCAGCTCAGCGGTGTCGGCCGCAATCTCGCAGATCATCCGGCTACCTATGTGGCGATGGATACTGTTGATAGCACGTCCTACGGTTTGTCGTGGCGCGCTTCGTTGCGTGATGTGTGGAATGGTCTTGAATACCTGCTGGCGCGCAAAGGTCCGTTGGCCAGTAATCTGTTTGAGACCAATGCTTACATCAAAACCCAAAGCGGCCTTGACCGGCCCGACATGCAAGTGGTGTTTCAACCCGCGCGTCGCAACGTCAAACCGTTTCCGCTGCCACTGGGGCACGGTTATGCGATCAGTCTGGTGTGTTTGTATCCGCACAGCCGTGGCACTGTGAAAGTGAGCAGCAATGATCCGCTGTCAAAACCGTTGATAGATCCGGCCCTGGGTTCTGCACGCCAGGACATTGATACTTTGGTCAACGGCTTGAAACTGGCGCGCAATATTCTGGGCTCCGCCGGCTTCAAGCCTTATCAGGCACATGAGCGTTTGCCAGGCGCAGCAGTAAACAGCGATGCCGATCTCGAAGCCTATGTGCGCAGCACGCTCGCCACGGTGCATCACCCCGGTGGCACCTGTCGCATGGGCAACGATGCCCAAGCGGTGGTTGATCACGAATTGAAAGTACATGGCCTGCGCGGCTTGCGCGTAGTCGATGCCTCGATTTATCCGTGCCTCGTTGGCGCGAACACCAATGCCAGTGTCGTCGCCATCGCAGAAAAGGCGTTCGATATGCTAATTTCAGCCAAACCATAAAAATACAGGAGATCCACAATGGCTATCGAACACATGCGCACCTGGAAGATTGGCGACGTTGAAATCACGCGTCTGGTAGAAGTGAATGCATGGGAAGACGACATCACGATGTTACTGCCGGATGCCACACCCGCCACTGTACAAGCCTATCCTTGGCTAATGCCGCATTACGCCACGCCGGAAGGCAAGATGCTGATCTCGTTCCAGTGCTTCGTGATGCGCACGAAAGAACGCCAGATCATGCTGGATACCTGCATCGGCAATGACCGCAATCGTGAGTTCCCGGTATTCACCAACATGCAGACCAGTTTTCTCGCCGATCTCGCGCATGCCGGTTTCAAGCCTGAAAATATCGACACCGTGCTGTGCACACATCTGCATTTCGATCACGTTGGCTGGAACACACAACTCGTCAATGGCAAGTGGGTGCCGACCTTTCCGAATGCGCGCTACCTGTTCGGCCGCGCCGAATATGCCCATTGGAAAATGCTGAACGACACGCACGGCTACCACGATCTCAACCACATGAGCGATGCCGTGTAACCGGTGCTGGATGCGGGTCTGGTGGATTTCATCGAACCCGATCACCGGATTTGCCCCGAGTTGACCCTGCTGCCAACGCCAGGCCACACCCCCGGTCATGTCAGCATCTGCATCGAATCACGCGGCGAACGCGCTATCGTCACCGGCG
>CANCGR010000440.1 GCA_947377625.1 Gammaproteobacteria bacterium
CAGTTCGCGCTGCAAGGTTGCACGCAAGCTGCCGGTCAGACTCAGGGCACTGCGGCTCATACTGCCTCCACGCGCAAAGTGTCGAGGTTCACGACCGTCAAGGTGTGGCTGGTCTGCAACGAATGGTGAGTTGTAAGAATCACTGCACCACCGTTAAGCGCATGCCGATCAACGCGTGCTTCCAATTCCGCCACGCCTTGTTTATCAAGCGCGGTAAAGGGTTCATCCATGATCCACAGCGGCGCAGCAGTCAAAGCCAGCCGTGCCAGACTCACGCGCCGCTGCTGCCCGGCCGACATTTGATGACAAGGAATATCCGCATAGCCGGCCAGTCCAAATTCCTGCAATGCCGCATGAATGGCGCTGTCGTCACTGAAATTTTGCAATGCACAGAACCAGCGTAAATTCTGCAAGGGCGTCAACGTGCGATTGATGGCCGGCGTATGGCCAAGATAGAACAGAGCCTGTTGATATTCCTGGCGCACTTGCCGGCAAGGTTGCCCCTGCCACAGCACATCGCCGGTGTAGTCACTGTTAAGCCCGGCCAGAATACGCAGCAGCGTGGTCTTGCCGCTGCCATTGGCACCCTGGATTTGCAGCAACATGCCGGGCACCACAGCAAATGAGAGCTGGTCAAACAGCACTCGTTCATCGCGTTCACAGCCAAGCTTGGCAACGGTCAGCATGTTTACCTCACGCTTTGGGCGGAGTCACGCCTTTCTGGCCCATGTATTTGCCGTTGCGGCTTTTGTAGGTCACCGCACATTGTTCGTCGGATTCGAAAAACAGCATCTGCGCCACGCCTTCGTTTGCATAGATCTTGGCGGGCAACGGCGTGGTGTTGGAAAACTCCAGCGTGACATGGCCTTCCCATTCCGGCTCCAGTGGCGTCACGTTGACGATGATGCCGCAGCGCGCATAAGTGGATTTGCCGAGGCACACCGTCAGCACGTTGGACGGGATGCGGAAATATTCCACCGTGCGCGCCAGCGCGAACGAATTGGGAGGAATGATGCAGTAATCATCTTCAATACTCACAAAACTGCTGGGGTCGAAGTTCTTCGGGTCGACCACATTGCTGGTGTGCACGTTGGTGAAGATCTTGAATTCCCTGGCACAACGCACATCGTAGCCATAGCTGGAGGTGCCATAGGAGATGACCTTCTGGCCATCCACCACCTTCACCTGGTTGGGTTCAAACGGTTCCAGCATTCCATGCTGCTGCGCCATACGGCGTATCCAGTTATCTGATTTTATGGTCATCGGGTTCGGGCTCGGCTATACTCGCGCGCGTTTTTGACGGGCCGGCAAGATAGCATAATTCAGCACTGGTTAAGTGCCTGACCTGCTTAATCACCGCCATGTTTTACTGGTTATTGTGTTGCCCGGCACTGGTAGCCTTCTTTCCACAAATGCTTATCCACAAATGCCTATTCACAAATGCTTGTCCACAACCACTTTATCCATTGATGCTCGCAGGAGACTGTAATGAAGTTGCAACTTACCCTGGCCATGGCTGCCGTTGTCAGCCTTTACTCTGCCACCTCACTTGCCGCTGGCGACGCTGCCAAAGGCAAACTCCTCTTTGCCACCTGCGGAGCCTGTCATGGCGCCAACGGCGAAGGCATGGAAGCCCTTAACGCACCGCGCCTGCAGGGCCAGCAGGACTGGTACGTGATTCGTCAGCTGCAGAATTTCAAGGCTGGCATCCGCGGCGCCAACCCCAAAGACACCTACGGCCAAACCATGGCACCGATGTCGCAAACCCTGCCTAACGACCAAGCCATGGCCGACGTAGCTGCTTACATCAAGACACTGAAATAAGCCAGCCTTTCGGCTCAAAAGCCCCGCCCCAAGTGCGGGGTTTTTTTTTGGGCTGAATTCAGCCCTAATCGACAAACCTTGTAGCACCGGAGATGTACATGATTCGCAAAATTGGTTTGTTGTTGTGTTTGTTTGGCATGCTCACCCACAGCGTGATGGCGCAAACCACACTCAACGGCACGCGCGTGGCGGCCAACAGTGCCACCACTGCCCGCTTTACCCTCGGCTTGACGCTCAACAACGGCTTCTCTTATGTCAGCACCGCCACTACTGCCGACAGCGTTCGCATCATTGGCACCATTGCGCCGGAAGCAGCACAGGTAGGACAACCCGCCGACATCTTCGTGGTGGCCAAAATCGGACCCAGTTTTTTCATGCGCAATACCAGCGGCAACTTTGTGCCCTGGAACTTTTCGATACCCGAGCTGGTTGCGTATCGCACCAAGCAAACCCTGACCAGCAACTTCGAGGTTGATTTCATTACCAGCAAAATTCCGGTAACGGGCACTTTGCAATTGTTTCTTGGCTACAAGGCAAGCGATGGCGTGTTGATCTATACGCCGGTTCCCCACTCGATCACCATCACTGCCGCCACCGGCGCGGAAATTCCTGGCACACAGTTGGGCGGTACGCGCTTGGGTGTGGTTCCTGATTTGAGCAATGTCGTTACCAGTTTCGTCGGGCGATTGGGAACTCCGTCTATTGACGGCACCGGTACTGCAGCCGGATTCTACGAACCGCATGGCATGACCACCGATGGCACCAACCTTTATGTGACCGACAGCAACAATCACTCCATTCGCAAAGTAGTCATTGCGACCGGTGCAGTCACCACCATTGCCGGCTCAGGCAAAGCAGGTTCTGCCGATGGCATCGGCCTGGCGGCCTCTTTCTTCAAGCCACTGGGTATCACCACCGACGGCACCAACCTTTACGTCGCTGACACATCCAACAACAAAATCCGCAAAATCGACATGAGCACCGGTGCAGTCAGCACACTGGCAGGGTCAGGCACACTCGCAACAGTTGATGGCACTGGCACCGCAGCTTCCTTCAAGTCCCCCAGCAGTATCACTACCGATGGAACACGACTCTACGTAGGGGAAGGCGGCAGTATTCGCCAGATCATACTGGCGACCGGCGCAGTTTCAACGATGGCCCTGAAGCCGGTATCCGGCTTTCTCGAACTCTTGACCAACGGTTATCCAGGCATCACCACGGACGGGTTCAATCTGTACCTGACAACTGGCGGTAGCTATACGATTCGCAAAGTTGTTATTGCCACCGGTGAGATATCCACCTTTGCCGGAACGCGGCTAAGTGGTGCCGTGGATGGTGTCGGTACCGCTGCCAGCTTTTCGCTACCTTACGGGATAACCACGGATGGCACCAATTTGTATATCGGGGATTACAACAACAAGAAAATCCGCAAAATCGTCATTGCTACGCGTGTGGTAAGCACTTTGGCCGGCACTGGCCAATTTGGTGACAACGATGGGGTAGGCACTGCCGCCGGCTTGAATTACCCGGATGGCATCGTCAGCGATGGCACCAGTTTGTTTTTTGCTGATTCAGGCAACAATAAAATCCGTCTCATCGGCGGCGCCACTCCCAAAGTCACTGCGGTGACGCCGGTATTCGGCAAAGTAGGCGCTTCGGTGACCATCACCGGCAGCGGCTTTGC
>CANCGR010000441.1 GCA_947377625.1 Gammaproteobacteria bacterium
CGAGTGGGAACAGTTTTACCAGTTCTATGCCAGCACCTATTACGTGCGTGGTAGACGTCCTTATCTGAATGTCGAGTTCTTCCGGCAGATCAGCCGCAGCATGCCTGAACAGTTGATGCTGGTGTTGGCCCGACGTGGCTCTGAGGCCATCGCCGGCGCGTTATTTTTCAAAGGCAGCGATACGCTCTATGGCCGCTACTGGGGCGCAGAAAAGGACGTGCCGTTCCTGCATTTTGAAACCTGTTATTACCAGGGCATCGACTACTGCATTCGCCATGGCTTCAAGCGCATGGATTCCGGCGCGCAGGGTGAGCACAAAATCCAGCGCGGGTTTGCACCGGTACCCACGTGGTCGACGCATTGGATTGCCCACCCGGATTTCAGCCGCGCTATTGCCAACCATGTGAAGGAAGAAGAAGCGCATATCGGTGACTATATGCAGCGCGCCGCCAATTATTTGCCGTTTCGCAAAGATCTGCAGTTGTAGGGCTAAGCTTCCTGCTTGCGGGTGAACACCAATTCATCCGGCTTCGACAACTCACTGTTAAAGCGATAACCATCTTCGCCAAACTCCCGTAGCTGTGCCGCATCAACAATGCGGTTCTTCAGCAGCCATGCCGCCATCGTGCCGCGTGCTTTTTTGGCAAAGAAGCTGATGAGCTTGTAATCACCGTTTTTGTAATCCTTGAACACTGGCGTAACGATGTCTGCTTTCAGCAACGCTGGCTGCACTGCCCCGAAATATTCTTGTGACGCAAGATTCACCAGTGTCTTGCTCTTCTGCGCCTTCAATGCCTTGTTGAGTTGCTCAGTGATGGTGCTGCCCCAGAACTCATAAAGATTTTTGGCAGTTGGTGTGCGCAATGTGGTGCCCATCTCCAAACGGTAAGGCTGCATCAAATCCAGTGGCCGTAGCACGCCATAGAGTCCACTCAATATGCGCAGATGCTGCTGGGAAAAGGCGAGGTCATCGGCATTGAAGCTGTCGGCATCCAGCCCCACGTAAACATCGCCGCGAAACGCAAAGATTGCTTGCCGCGCATTCTTGCGGGTAAACGGGGTCTGCCAATGCTGATTGCGATCAAAATTCAGCTGCGCCAGCGCATCACTGATACCCATCAGTTTTGACAAGCGTTCAGCCGACAGCGGGCGCAGTGCCTGATTCAGCTGTTTTGACTGCTCAAGCAACACCGGTTGCGTGGCAATATGGGCAGGCAGCATTGTTTCAAAATCCAGCGTCTTGGCTGGTGAGAGCACGATAAGCATAGTGAGGTATTTCTTTAAATTGGGAGTAAGGCTGTACCTGATTGCTATACTAGGCAAGACCTGCAGTGAACTGTTGTAGATTACCCTTGTGGACAGAAAAAGGTTGTCAGCCAGACAAACCACTTTCTATGAGTTGTCATGGACTTGACCATGGTCAAGTCGGCGCTGTGCCAGTCACAGTTTAATGTGAAACGACATAAAAAGCAGAGGAATGCCCTATGAGTGACTATCGCAAAATATTGGTCGCAGTGGATTTGTCAGACGATTCCAGCATTATTATCGACAAGGCGCGGCATATCGCCAACGCCAATGACGGTGAGCTCAGTCTGGTGCATGTGCAGGAACCGTTGGCCATCAGCTATGCGCTTGATATCCCGTCCATCAATCTGGCGGATCTGCATGCCGAGTTGGCGGAAGAGGCGCACAAACGGCTACTTGAAATTGGCGGCACGGTAGACATCCCGGTTTCACGTCTTCACAGCTTGATCGGCCAGCCTGCCCACGAAGTGCGCTTGCTCGCCAAAAAACTCGGCGCTGATTTGATTGTCACCGGTGGTCATGGCAAGCACGGTGTTGCGTTATTGCTGGGTTCTACTTCTACCAGTGTGGCACATGGCGTCAGTTGTGATTTGCTGATCGTTAAATTGCCAGACTGACGCTCGTCTGTTTGATGTTGCCAACCAAATAACAAGGACCTGATGCCAGCAAGGCTTCACAATTGGGCCCTGCGCCTTTTGCCACTCTATAAGGCCTGCCTGGTGGCTGCAGCTGTTGGAGCTCTGTTGAGCGCCGCGCTACTGCTGGGGCTTGAAAACCTGCATGCCTTGTCCATACGGCTTTCGCTGCTGTTTACCATGTGGGCACTGACACTGTTTGCGTTCGTCAATGTGTTCAAGAAGCCTGCGCCACTGCTGCTGCCCGCGCTGAATTGGCGTGAAAAGATGCTGACCCGACTGCAGATTGGTTTGTACTACTTTATGACGCTGGCGTTTTGTGTGCTGGTGATGTCGGTGTTGAGTCTTAGTGTGAAGTTGGTGGTGCATGGTTAAAACATGCACGGGGCCTGGATCGGTACATCACTGACTATCAGCACTATTGGCTATCAACACTATTGATAGCGGGTAGAGGCAATAACCAACCGAACAGCCAGGTAGCAGCACCTGCACCCAGCAGCTGCGCCACAATAAATGCGCCGGTATCTTCCGGTCGGATTCCGGCAAAAGTGTCCGTTGCTGCTCGTGCGAGCGTGACAGCAGGATTGGCAAATGACGTTGATGCAGTAAACCAGTAGGCAGCAAGGATATAAGCGCCCACCGCAAAAGCGATGGTCTCTGCTTTTGCACGCTGACAACCCCAAATCACTGCCAGCAATCCAAAGCTCGCCACGAATTCGCTCCACCATTGCGCCCAGCCGGTGCGAATGTGCTGCGATGGTGAAAACAGCGCTTCTCCAAACATCAAATGCGCGGCGGCGACACCAAGAAACGCACCGACAATTTGCACTCCGCAATAGGCAGGCACTTCCCGCCAGCCAAATTGACCTCTTGCCGCACACGCCAAGGTCACCACCGGATTGAAATGCGCGCCGGAAATCGGGCCCAACATCAGGATTAACACCACCAGTCCCGCACCTGTAGCCAGCGCATTGGCAAGCAGCGCTATTGCCACGTTGCCACCGGCCAAGCGCTCACCCATGATGCCGGAGCCGACCACAATCGCCAGCAACAGTGCAGTGCCCAGCGTCTCAGCGGTCAAGCGTCGCGCCAGTGTCATGCCTGCTCGCCAGCGTTGTGCAATTCCTGCAATTGCTTTTGCAAAGACATGCGATCAATTTTTGTCAGCGGCAGCGCCAGAAAGATGCGAATACGCTGGGAGATTTCACGGAAGGTTGTGGCAAATGCTGCTCGTTGCTCCGCTGCGCTACTGGTTACTGCGGCAGGATCAGGAAATCCCCAGTGTGCGGTAATGGGCTGACCGGGCCACAGCGGGCATGTCTCACCGGCAGCGTTGTCACATACGGTGAATACGAAATCCATTTTGGGAGCCTGTGGCGTGGCAAATTCTTCCCAGCTTTTGCTGCGCAAGCCCGAGATGTCGAATTTCATCTTGTCCAGGATTTCCAGCGCACACGGATGCACCTCACCTTTCGGATGACTGCCCGCACTGTAAGCACGAAAGTTGGCGGCGCCGAGTTGGTTCAGAATGGCTTCTGCCAGGATGCTGCGGGC
>CANCGR010000442.1 GCA_947377625.1 Gammaproteobacteria bacterium
AACATGCGCAGCGAACCCGAATCGTTGTCGGGCATCAGCACGCGTGCATCCACCACCAGTGCGCGTTTATAGACGCGACGTTCTTTTTCCAGGTGTGGCTGCATCGCGTTGGGGCGATGGTTCTTCAGCACACTCTGCCAACGCTCAAAAAATTTCTGGTGGTTGGCCACCTGATAAGCCTTGGTGCCACCACTGGTGTCGGTGCCGTTGCTGATGCCTTCGAAATGCACCACGCGCGCCAGTGGCTGGTAATACACCTGTTTGCCGGCAGCGCGCACTTTGAAGGCCAGATCGGTGTCTTCGTAATAGGCAGGCGCAAAGTGCGTGTCGAACTGGCCGAGTGCTTTATAGTCAGCCCGGCGCAGCAACAAGCAGGCACCGGAGCAATAGTCGACTGCGCGCAGATAGGAATATTCCGGCTTGTTGGGATCATCGCCCCGCCCGAAATTCCACGCTGAGCCATCGCGCCACACAATGCCACCGGCTTCTTGCAGTGTGCCATCAGCAAACAACAGTTTGGCGCCGACCATGCCGGCATCGGGTAAATCATTGAAAGTGTTGACCAGGGCATCCAGCCACTGCGGTTGCACGTCGGTGTCGTTGTTGAGCATCAGCAGGAATTCGCCACGTGCGGCTTTGGCGCCGGCATTGCAGGAATGAATGAAGCCGCTGTTCTTCTTGTTGCGAATGGTCACGATGCCGGCGATCGACTTCAGCAGCGCTGCTGTATCGTCGGAAGAGCAGTCGTCGACCACGATCACTTCGTAAGGCAGCGCGCCGCTGTTGGCGAGTACTGATTTCAGGCAGTGGTAGGTGTAATCACTTTTGTTGAACACCGGGATCACAATGCTGACCAGCGGTTTCTTTTGCTCGGTGAAGTGCAGTGGATCCCGGTGCGCGGTAGGCGTGGAAACAGTCACTTGCGGCAAGCGTGGCGCTGGCCGCAACAGCTTGGCGCGCGCCCGTTTCATCACACCCCAAAAGCCTTCAACTCGCAGGAAATAACGGATCTTGGAGACAAAGCGCAGCGGCCGTGTGAGCTTCCAGCTGCGGCTGTTGTAGATCAGATCAAGATCACGGCGCAGCGCAGCAATCAGGCCCTGCTCGGCAGTGTAGTCGTGCTGCAGACGCAGATATTTCTCATTCAGTTCATTCAGTTGTTGTTGTATCGCCACCACTTCCAGGTGGCGTTGCTCGAGTTCAGCGTTGCGCTGTTGCAGCAGCGCCATGAGTTGGTGGTAGCTGCTCTGCAGTTCCGCGATGTGCTGGTTGAGCTTGGCAAGTGCTGCCTTGTGGGTGTTCTGCACATCAACAATGTGTTGATTGAGTCGGCTGATCTCGGCCTTGTTGGCGTCATTGAGTTCAGCAATATGCTGGTTGAGCCGGGTTGTCTCACTGTGGTGACGTTCATGCAGTTCACCAATGCTTTGGTTAAGTTGCTGCTCGTAGTTTTGCAAATGCTGCACGAAGTTCTGCAAGGTGAGCACTTCAGATTCCAGCGAAGCGATGCGCGGAAACTGGCGCGAGCGGTCGAGCACAGCCTGCAACTGCTCATCACTGAAGCGCGGCAGCCACAGGCGGTAGAACGCTACCCGCAGCTGACCCAGTTCTTCGGCAGTTTTGGTGCCAAAGCCGCTGGCACTGGCGATGCGGTAATTGGCGGTGCAAACCGGCACATGCTGAAAATCGGTATATTGCGATACTTGCAGCCAGAAATCCCAGTCTTCGAAACGGTCGAGCGCAGTGTTAAAACGGCAACCTTTGCTCAGCAAACTACGCGAGAACAGCGCAGCATGAATCGGGATGTAGTTTTCAATACGCAGCCGTAATGCATCGTAGGGAAAATTGAAGGCCGTCTCATTAACGTTGCCGTCTTCGTGCACGGTGCGCACATCGCTGTAGGCCACCAGCATTGCTGGTTGTTGTTGCAGCGCAGCCAGCAAGCCGCCGATGTGGTCGGGATCAATCCAGTCGTCATCATCCAGAAACAGGCAGTATTCGCCGGAAGCGGCAGCAAGCGCAGTGTTGGCAGCAGCAGAGCGGCCATGGCCATCGCATTGCAGCCAGCGCAGCGTGAGATTTTTGTCTGCACACAACTGCTGCAGTGTTTCAGCGCTGTTGCTGCCACCGTCGTTGACTACCACCACTTCGAGCGGCCGATAGCTTTGCAGCGCAATTGAGTTCACTGCTTCGAGCAGCAGCACTGGGCGGTCGCAGGTGCGAACCAGCACAGACACCAGGGGTGTGCTGTTCATCAGGCGTCAGGCTCGCAGCAGGTTTTGCAGGTGGATGGCCAGCACTTCACCGAGGAAGTCGAGGAAGAGGGTGTCGAGCGAGCTATTGAAGTGTTCGCGGTCATTGCTGGCGATCAACAGCAAGGGCAGGCTGTTGCCGAGTTTGCTGCGAGCGTCGTCATTCAATTTGAGTGGCACGATGGCGGCTGACACCAGCGCATCAGGATGCTGCGGAAACAACAGGTCACACTGCACCTGGTTGAGCGGGCCACAATAAGTCGTCTGCTTTTGGTAAAGCTCGCCCAGTGCGGTGCGCACAGCCGTAGTGGCAATGCACGGCAGGCCGCAATCGAGCAACAGGCCGGCATCGTTAACCAGCACCAAGGCCGAAGCCGAGGCATGGAATTCATTGTTGAAGCGGTGCTCGATCAGTGCTTTGACTGCGTCGATGGAAGGGCACTGCAACAGCGCCAATATCATCAGCCGGGTTTTTTCAAACAGGTTGTCGTTGGCGTGGGCGTTGCTGAGAAATTCATGGAACTGGTCCTGCAACAGTTCCTGGCGTTCGCGAAATACTGCCACTTGCCGTTCCACCAGCGAAATTGCCTTGCCGCTGGCATGCGGAATCGACAGCTCCATCAACAAGTCGGAATGGTTGAGGAAGAACTGCGGATTTTGCAGCAGGTAGTCGCTTACTGCTGCTGCTGTCAGCGTGGATTGGGCGGGTTCTTCGACAATGCTTTGGTCACTTACATCATTCATAGTTCGATTTGTCCTTCAAATACGGTCACGGCCGGGCCGGTTTTCCACACACTGGCACCATCGCCGGCCCAGCGTATGTGCATGTCGCCGCCGCGCGTGTGCACAAGCACTTGTTCATCCAGCAGGCCACGCAAGCGTCCGGCCACTACTGCGGCGCAGGCACCGGTGCCACAGGCCAGCGTTTCGCCGGCGCCACGTTCGTACACGCGCAAGCCGATTTCGCCGCGATTAATGATCTGCATGAAGCCGGCATTGACGCGTTGCGGAAAAGCCGGATGGTGTTCTATCTGCGGGCCAAGTTCCAGCACCGGAAAGTTTTTAACATCGTCCACTATCATCACAGCATGCGGGTTGCCCATCGACACGGCAGAAATCGGGTAGTCCTGGCCGGCTACTCTGAGCGGGTAACTCACCGCCTGTTTGGCGGCTTTGAAAGGTATTTCGGCCGGCACCAACACCGGCGGACGCATATCAACGGTGATCTGGCCGT
>CANCGR010000443.1 GCA_947377625.1 Gammaproteobacteria bacterium
GCTGGAAGAAACCGCCGCTGCCATCGAAGAGATGACTGCGATCGTTCGCCAGACCGCCGGCAACACGGTGGAAGCCAACAAGCTGGCCAATGAAGCCAGAACCCGGGCCGAAGCAGGCGGAGACATTGTGGGCCAGGCGATTGCTGCCATGAGCGACATCAACAACTCCAGCAAACAGATCATCAACATCATTGGCGTCATCGACGAGATTTCGTTCCAGACCAACCTGCTCGCCCTCAACGCCGCGGTGGAAGCAGCGCGCGCCGGTGAACAAGGTCGCGGCTTTGCAGTGGTCGCCGATGAAGTGCGCAAGCTGGCCGCCCACAGCGCCAGTGCTGCCAAAGAGATCAAGCAACTGATCGACCATAGTGACCGTCAAGTGACGCGCGGCACCGAGCTCGTCAACAAGTCGGGCGAGTCGCTCACCTCGATTGTCATGTCGATCAAACGCGTGTCGACCATCATCTCGGAAATCGCCACCGCCAGCCAGGAACAGGCGGACGGCATCGAGCAGGTCAACTCGTCAATTCGCAACATAGATGAAGGCACGCAGCAGAACGCTTCGATGGTCGAGAAATCAACCAGTGCCATCGCCACGATGAGCGATGAAGCCAGCAAGCTCACCGACATCATGAAGTTTTTCGCCACCAGCCCCAAAAAGGCCGGGACGAATTCGCAAGACCGTGCGCGCTTACGGGCAGTGTGAACTGCGAAATAACGCGGGCCCTGCGGGCTACGGCAGGGTCACCAATGTAGAAGTAGTAACGTTAACTTTGACCTCCAGGAGGATATTCCATGAAACGTAAACTTTTAACCGCAACATTTTTGGCTGCCATGCTGGTACAGGGCGCAGCCTACGCAGGATGCAGTAAACCTGAAGACCCGGAGATTCCAAGCGGGGATTCAGCCTCTGGCGCTGACATGCTCAAAGCCAAAAAAGCCATCGAGACTTATGTGGCTGATGTACAGAAATACATGTCATGCGGTATTGCCAGTGGTGAACAGGATCGTGCCCAGAAGAAAATGGAAACACTGGCTAGCCAGTTCAACGAACAGTTGAAGATCTACAAAGCCAAGTCTTGATCTACCCTTCCTCATTACTGGTGCCCGTGTCTCCTCTGCCCGAGGGTCACGTGGCACCGCAATGAGGTGCTATTTTTGTCCCCTTCTTTCCATTCCTGTCTTTCCGTGATCGTTGAAGAAATGCAAACCAGACTCATTGCGAAGCCTCTGGCCGGCACAGGCTTCCGCGACCCGCCGTGAATCATCCATGTAGGCTATCTTCAGCCATCCATGGCCGAAGACGTCGCTGCAGCCTGTGCCGGCCAGAGGTCGTACGCTAGCTCATCGCCATTGCAAGCCAATCAGCTGGCATGCCACTTGCAGTTACCCCTGCAAGAGCGGAAACGGCAGCATTCAGGGCAAGTTTCCGGCACTAAACAGACGGCATTTTGGCGTAAACCACAAGGGTGGCGCTCATGAACAACAAACTCGTCAATGCTTTGACATGTATTTTGGCACTGTGCATGGCGCTGCTGGTGGCGGCGCGCGCGCATGGTGAAGCACTGCAGTCGCTGGCAGATGTGCAGGCCATGGCTGAGACCTATGCGCTGGCCCAAATGCAAGACAGGCAATATACGGACCTGCAGATTACTGCCACCACGCTCGACAACCGCCTGCGGCTCAAAGCCTGTGAGCGTCCGCTGGAAGCCTTTGGCACGATGGTGGGTGAGAATTCAGGCCGCATGACCGTAGGCATTCGTTGCAGTGGTGTGATGCCGTGGACGGTGTACGTACCAGTGCAGATGCGTGCCAGTGTGGCGGTGCTCAGCATTATCAATACCCTGCCCAAAGACAGCGTCATCTCTGCCAGCGACATTGTGCTGGTGAATCGCAATGTGCAGGAGCTGCCGGCCCGCTACCTGAGTGAACCGGAAGCAGTAATCGGCATGCAGCTGACCCGCTCAGTGCCCGCCAATTCATTGCTTACCCAGGCCATGGTGCAGCAGCGGTTGCTGATCAACAAAGGGCAGGAAGTCACCATCCTCGCAGGTGGCCAGAATTTTGCAGTTAAAATGCTGGGCACTGCGCTGCAGAACGGCACGGCCGGGCAGCGCATCGGGGTGAAGAACACCACCTCGGGGCGCACAGTAGAAGCGGTGATCGTGGATGCCGGCACCGTCAGAGTGAGTTTGTAAGCTGGATTGTGCTCAAGTTTTTTTGCATGAAGTCGTAATTACCTTTGCAAGACCTCACCTTTATGGGAGACAACCATGTCAAATGAAATAAAGCTAAGCAATGCTACCCCGATGCTTGGCGCCCGCAAGCCGCAAGCCAAATCCGTTACCCCGGATGGCACGCCTGCACCCAGTAGCCATGTCGCTGCTGGTGACCGCGTCAACATGTCCGACACCGCTTCACGTTTGCAGAAAATCGAAGAGCAACTCAGCGCAATGCCCGATATCAACCACGCCAAAGTGGCTGAAATCAAAAAGGCCATTGCCGACGGCACTTTCACGCTGGATCCGAAAGCCATTGCCGACAAACTGGTTGATTTTGAAACCAGTTTCAAACGCTAGTTGCCTGCCAACCGCTAACTGTTAACGCCACACAGGAGGAAGCACCATGCCAGCACTTCCCGGACTTGCACTCGATGCCAGACTCAAAGCGGAACTGACCGGCTTGCTGACTGATGAGCTGGCCTTGTGTGAAGACCTGCTGGTGTGCATCCGGCGCGAACAGGACTGCCTGCAACACTATGATCATGCCGGCTTTGCCAGCAATGAAGATCACAAGAATTCGGTCGTGTCGTCGCTGCGCGATCTCGACAACAAGCGTCAGACTTTGTTCCGGCAATTGCAGGGTGCTGATTTGAGCACCGGCAATCTTACCTTTGAACATTGGCAGGAACGCATGCTGGGTGACCCTGGCATGTCGGGCATCGTCCAGAAATTGCGCCAGGTGGCAGCTGCCTGCTCGCTGGAAAACCAGAGTCTGGGCCGCCTGATCAACCTGCAAACACGTTTTTTTGATTTCCTGCTGAAGCAGCTGATGCCGCAACGTACCGAAAGCCTCACCTACCTGCGCAGCGGCGGGACCCAGGCGGCCGGCACGCTGCGCAAGCTTGTTTCGGTATAAAGCGCAGGAGCTTGCGTCATGTTATTTGAGGGCGCCAACCGTGCCAGTGCCGAACCCGCGTTGCCCCCGATCCTGTTCGATGTCATCAACGGTGACACCTCCGACTATCGCCTGATTCACAGCCGCAACGCCATTATTCGCAAACTCAATGAAATCGCCCGCAACCGGCAGCAATTGCGTTTGCATGTGTTCGGCGATGGGGAAGTTGCCGGTGTATTCCAATCCAGCGTGCAGCGTGTGGATAGCGCCCACAGTGAAGTCATTCTGCATCAACTGGTGCCTGCCACCTGGCGCCAACTGATCGGCGACGAACAACCGGTAACGGTCAGCTGTTACATG
>CANCGR010000444.1 GCA_947377625.1 Gammaproteobacteria bacterium
CAATTCAAGCTGGCGTATTGGCGGCACCTTCAACAATTTGCCACCGCGTACCATCAACAACGCCACCAACCTGTTCCAGATCACGACCGGCCTGCGTGGCAGCTTGCCGTTCAAGGACTGGACCTGGGATGCGTACTATTCCACCGGCCAGACTCGTGTCGACCTCGACTACGTGGGCTTCATGTCAACCGCCCGCTGGCAGAAAGTTGTGCAAGCACCCAACTTCGGCAAGGGCTCCAACCTGACCGGCGCCGGCTCTTCCCGTGCGACGTGTACCAGTGGCTTGTGGGCAAAAGACCTGAGCCAGGATTGCAAAAACGCCATCAGCGCCAGCTACACCGACCGCACGCGTTTGTCGCAGGACATCGTCGAAGTGACCGCGCAGGGTGCCTTGTTTGACTTGCCAGCCGGCGAATTGCGCGGTGCCGTCGGCGCCGACTACCGCAAGAACGACTTTGCCTACATGCCTGACGCCAACCGTGAGAGCAACTCCATCATAGACATCCCGGTGGGCGCCTTTGCCCAGGCCAACGTGTTTGGCAAAACCAATGTGAAAGAACTCTATGCTGAATTGCTGATCCCGGTAATCAAGGACAAGTTCCTCATCAAGAACCTGGAGTTTGAACTCGGCTATCGCACCTCTGACTACGGCAACACCGGCGGCCGCGTGCCAACCTACAAGGCCCTGTTCAGCTGGCAGCCCATCGACCTGATGCGTTTCCGTGGCGGCTATCAGCTTGCCAACCGCGCACCCAACATCAATGAACTGTTTCTTGATGCCAGCAGCACGGCAGTGACGATGCGCGGCCCGGATTATTGCCGTGCCGATACACGTGAAACCACCGGCAACAATCCAGCCAATCCAAAGCGTGCTGCAGCGCAGGCTTTGTGTGCAGCGTTGATCGGCAACAACACCTCCGAGTTCTCGGCTGATCCGAACAACTACGTGGGCGGCCGTGCCGATGGCGTTATCCTGCAGAACAGCAGCGGCAACCGTAATCTGCGCAGTGAAGAAGGCAAAACCTGGACCTTGGGCGGCGTGTTCAATTCACCGTTCAGCCAGGCATGGTTGCAAAACACCACGCTGTCGGTCGACTGGTATCGCGCTGAAATCCAGGATGCGATTGCGACCGTTGGCGCGCAGACTTCCTACGATCTGTGCTTCAACCGCGATGGCCAAAGCAACCCGACTTATGCCGTGAACGATCCGAACGGCGTGTGCGCCAACATCGTCAGGGACGAAAGAAGCGGCGCTGCTTCTGTGGTGAACTCGCAGTATCAGAACCTGGGCTTGATCAAGACCACGGGTGTTGATGCCAACTTGAACTGGCGCGCTGCGCTGGCCGATATCGGCATCACCCGCATTCCTGGCTCCTTGTCGTTGAACATCTCTGCATCGAAGTTGTTTGAGTTCAAAGCGCAGGAATTCCCGACTGCAACCCCGTTGGAAAACGCTGGCACGCTCGCGCGTGGCGGCATGTACGATTGGCGCATGGTCACCACCGTGCGTTATTCAAACGCCAGCTGGGATCTGGGCCTGAACTGGCGCTATCTGCCAGCAGTAGCCAACGCATTGGCGGTGACAGACCCGACTACCACTACCCAGGGCGCCGGTGCTTACAGCATCTTCAACCTGACGGGTAACTGGAACGTCACCAAGATCTTTGCGTTGAGCGGTGGCGTCGACAACTTGTTCGATGTGCAACCAGAACGCATAGGCGCCGGCCAGGTGCAAACCATTGCCGCCGTGAACGGTGGTGGCACGACGGTGCTTGATGGCGTTGGTTCTACTTCAGCCGGTTTCTATGACGTGCTGGGTCGTCGCTTCTTCGTTAACGTGAAGTTCCGCTACTGAGCAATGCATTGACACGGTGAAGTGTCGGTAACAAACAAAAACGGCGGGCTGGTCCCGCCGTTTTTTTTCTGCAGATTTTTACAATATGCGCGCCGCCAATTTGCTTCCCTGTTGATTTGGAACATAGCGAGAAGGATCTGGTCTTCCGGCACTCACATGCGTTCAGTAAAATTGTTCCGGGCGTATACAGATGACCTGCGCCTTAAGCAAATTCCTCACTTAACTACCCTGGATTCGCAATGCACCAAATAAAGATGACCATCGCTTTTGTTATGTTGTTAATTTCGTCTGCCACATTTGCAATAACCGATTTGCAAGTGTTCGCGTTTGCCGAAGCGAAGTACCCCGCCTTGTTTTCAGGCACCCCGGTTTCCGGGCAATACCTCAAGTACAACTATCGCTACTACCCCACCAGCAAAAATTATCTGGCTATCGATTCAGCCGGATTTATTTCAATACTTGGGCCGTTTACCGCCAATGTGATCACAACTGTTGGCGCTGTGTCTGACTTCGCCAAGGACATTACCGCGTGGGAAGCAAGCAGCACTGTCAGTGGCCCCTGCCTTATTGATGGCGCGACATCAAAGTACCCAAACGCAAAAGTATGCTTTACCAATCTGTCGTCGCCTTTTACCTGCGATGCACCAGGCATGAAGAACACTGCTGATGCTTATCTGGCAGTGGCCGGTTCCCCGAGTTATACCTATACCAGCGTCACGGCTTGTCCCGCTGGCGTGACGACCGGACTACAGACTGCGCTAACGACTGTGCTTGGTTCATCACCAGTGAATACTTTGGCAGGCACTGCGATTGCCGCCTCGACTTTTGCCGGGCCTGATGTAGATGGCGCTGCGGCTGCCGCACGTTTCTATTTCGCTGCGTCCAGCACCCTGAATGGTTCCGGCATTACCAGCGACGGCACCAGCTTGTTCATCGTTGACTCAGGTCACTACTCAATTCGCAAAGTTGATATTGCCACGGGCACTGTTTCTACCTTGGCGGGCACACCGGCAGGCGTAGCCTATCCTTACGGTTTTCCCGGCTCTGGTCATGCTGACGGCATCGGCACTGCCGCCGCGTTTTATCAGCCACAGGGCATCACCATCGATCCGGCGCTGAAGAACCTGTATGTCACTGATGGCCGCTATTTGAGAAAGATCGTAATTGCTAGCGGACAGGTGAGTACGATCATCAACTTCACTTTTACCAATGCAACAACCCGCAAGACTGATTGGTTTAAAAATCCCTATGGCATCGCCACTGACGGTGTCAGTTTGTATGTGCTGGACTCACAACTGTCAGGCACTCCCGCCATCTTGCGCAAAATAGACTTGGCAACAAATGCAGTAAGTGATGTGGCGCTGACAGGTGTTGCGCTGTTGTCTTCGACACAATCGGTTACCTACAGCGGCGGCAACTTGTATGTCGCTGGGGGTTCAACCGTGAAGAAGATCGATTTGGCAACCAATGTCGTCACCAATCTGGCTGGCGATACTTCGGTTGCAGCCATCAGTCGCGATGGCAAAGGCACTGCAGCAACCTTCACGTTGCAAAACGAAGGCATCGCCAGTGATGACGACAACCTTTATGTCAATGACGGCAACCTGATTCGAAAAATCG
>CANCGR010000445.1 GCA_947377625.1 Gammaproteobacteria bacterium
CAACCGGCCACTGCCAACGGCCCTACTATCCACAGGAACGGCGTTCTGAAATGTCGTTCACGGTTGGGCTGGGTCTTGCGCAGCACCATCACGCCAATGGCCACCACCAGAAACGCAAACAAGGTGCCGGAATTGGAAATATCCGCCAGCACATCCACCGGGAAAATCGCTGCGAACACCGCCACTGCACAACCTGTGATCATGGTGACAATGTGCGGGGTGTGGAATTTTTTATGCACGCTAGACAACACTTCCGGCAACAAGCCATCGCGCGACATGTTGAACAATACCCGGGTCTGGCCGTAGATCATCATCAGCACCACCGACGGCAACGCCAGCACCGCCGACAACGCAACAGCATTGCCAATGAACGGATAACCCAGCTGGCGCAGAATAAAGGCCAGCGGTTCCTTGGAATGCGACAACTCACCACCGGGCTGAGCGCCCATCGCGCCAATCGCTGCGTAAGCCACCAGCAAATAGAAAATGGTGCATATGATCAGCGAACCAATCAGGCCGATCGGAATATTGCGCTGCGGGTTTTGGGTTTCTTCGGCGGCGGTCGACACCGCATCAAAACCGACATAGGCAAAGAAGATGGAGGCTGCAGCACCCAGCACGCCCACGCCGGAAAGTGGCGTGCCCCAGCCATTGGGCAACATCGGTTCGAAATTGATGCCTTGCACAGCTGGCATGGCCAGAATAATGAAGGCAGTCAGCGCAATAATCTTCACGATCACCAGTACACCCGTGAACTTGGCGCTGCGCGAAGTGCCGATTACCAGCAGCCAGGTGACAAACAGCGCGACCAGAAACGCCAACAAGTTGAAGCCGCCATGCGCCACTGTGCCATCGGCAAGCGTAATGGTATCGGCTGGTCCGGCAGTCAGGGTCAACGGCAAACCAAAACCATTGCTGCGCAAAATGCCATTCATGTAACCCGACCACCCCACTGCGACCGCACCAGCCGCAATCGCATATTCCAGGATCAACGCCCAGCCCACCATCCAGGCCACTATTTCTCCCAACACCGCATAAGAGTAGGTATAGGCAGAACCCGACACCGGCACCATCGCTGCAATTTCAGAATAGATGAGCGCGGTGAGCATGCATACGAAGCCGGAGATGATGAATGAAATCAACATGCCCGGGCCGGCCTTGTTGGCGGCCACCGCAGTGAGCACGAAGATGCCAGTGCCGATGACGGCACCGATGCCAAGCATGATCAGATGAAAAGCATTGAGCTGGCGTTTGAGCGGTTTCTTTTCCGCATTGGCAAGAATGTCGTCGAGTGACTTCACGCGCAGGTAGTTCATACAGCACCGGCTCTTTGGGGGTATTCCGGCAATCATTGCCCAACACTGGTTGGGCTGCAAGCATAATGAAAAAAGGGCAGATCAGCGTTGGTCACTCACTCGTAGCCAGCAACGCTTTCTCTGGATTGGCACCCTTGATCTGAAATGCAGCATAATCACTGCGTCGATAGACACTATCTATGGTGAAACCATGAACCTGCGTGACTGGGAATATTTTGTTGCGGTGGCCGATCACAAGCATTTCAGCAAGGCCGCCGAAGCTTGTCATGTCACGCAGCCCACCTTGAGTGCGCAGCTGAAAAAGCTCGAACAGTATCTGGGTGTGAATCTGGTGGAGCGTGACAATCGCAACGTATGGCTGACGCCAATCGGCCAGGAAATGGCAGTGCGTGCACGCCGCATGCTCAGTGAAGCCGAAGGACTCAAGCAGCTGGCACGCAGCCAGTTCAATCCCTTGGCCGGCGACATCAAATTAGGTGCGTTCCCGACACTGGCGCCGTACTTTCTGCCGCTGGCATTGCCGAAAGTGAAAAAGAAGCTGCCTGATCTACGCGTGTTTCTGGTAGAAGAAAAAACACAGGTGCTGTTGCAACAATTGCAGCAAGGTGAAATCGATGCAGCCTTGCTGGCGCTGCCAATCAACAAGGAACAACTGGATGTGATTCCCGTCTGCAAAGAAGAATTCCTGCTGGCGGTGCCCACCGCACACCCGCTGGCGCGTCGCAAGGAAATCGAGCTTGACGACCTGCAAGGCCAGAACCTGATGCTGCTGGATGAAGGGCATTGTTTGCGCGAGCAGGCACTGTCGGTGTGCCAATTGGCCGGTGCCGGCGAGAACACCACTTTTCGTGCGAGCAGCCTGGAAACACTCAGGCAGATGGTAATGAGCGGTTTGGGTGTAACACTGATGCCCGCCATGGCAAGCAATGCAGCCCACCACGGCATACGCTATCTCGCTTTCAAGCAACCACCGATGCGCGAAATTGGCCTGGTGTTCCGGCGCAGTGATTGGCGTTTGCCGCTGTGGCAAAAACTGGCACAGGTGTTACGCACCGGCCAGACACAGGCCTGAGCCTTGTGCAGGAAACCAGCTAAGCAAAGCAGTTTTTATTGGTTCAAACTGCAGCACTGCCCGAGCAAGCTGCGCCCTGACTGATTTGAGGAAAAGCCATGAACTTCCAGCAACTGCGCATCATTCGCGAAACAGTGCGCTCCAACTTCAACCTGACCGAAGTGGCCAACAAGTTGTTCACCTCACAGTCGGGCGTGTCCAAACACATCAAGGATCTTGAGGATGAGCTTGGTATTGAGCTGTTCGAGCGCAAGGGCAAACGCCTGCTGGGCATGACAGCGCCCGGTCGTGAGCTCGCCAAAATTGTGGATCGTATGCTGCTGGACTCGCAAAACATCAAGAAACTGGCGGAGCAATACAGCCAACAGGATCAAGGGAATCTCACGGTGGCGACCACGCATACGCAAGCGCGCTATGTGCTCCCCCCCATCGTCGCAAAATTCCGTCAGCAATATCCGAAGGTGAAACTGCATCTGCATCAAGGCAGTCCGCAGGAAATCGCACAAATGCTGCTGGCCGGTGAAGCCGATATCGGCATCGCCACCGAAACCATCGGCAATGTGGAGGGCTTGCTGACGTTTCCGTTCCACAGTTGGCATCATGCGGTCATCGTGCCGGCCGGCCATGCGCTGGAAAAACAGGTGGCGAAACTGCACAAGAGTGGCAAGCAACTCACACTTGCCGCCATCGCAGCCTACCCGCTTATCACCTACCACTCAGGCTTCACCGGCCGCGCCTCCATCGAGAAAGCATTTCAGGAAGCCGGGCTCGCACCGGAAATTGTGCTGTCAGCACTCGATGCTGACGTCATCAAATCCTATGTGGAGCTTGGCATGGGCATCGGCATCGTTGCTTCGATGGCCTTTAATGCCGAGCGTGATCTCAACTTGCACCGGCTGGATTGCTCCCATCTGTTTCCTGCCAATCTGACGCGCATTGCCGTGCGTGAAGGCCAGTTGCAACGTCACTTTGCCGATCACTTTATCGCGCTGTGTGCGCCACAAAACGTCGCCAAGTCCGATTGAAATCAAGCCAGCGTCGCTTCATGGAGTGGCGAATAGTGAAGTGACGCCAC
>CANCGR010000446.1 GCA_947377625.1 Gammaproteobacteria bacterium
GTTTTGCGCTATTTGCGCGACGAACATCGCCCTCGCTATGAAATGCTGCTGGATGTGACTGCTATTGACGAGCGCACCCGCATCAATCGTCAAGGTCAGCCTGCCAGCGATTTCACCGTGGTCTATCACCCGACCTCTTTCTCCGGCAACTGCGACATTCGCATCAAGGTCGCCCTGTCGATGAATGACCTCAACATGCCGACTGCCATTCCATTGTGGTCGAGTGCCAACTGGCAGGAACGCGAAATCTGGGATTTGTTCGGCATCGTGTTCACTGGCCATCCCAATCTGAGCCGTATCCTGTGTCCGCCCACCTGGAAAGGTCATGCGCTGCGCAAAGACCATCCGGCGCGCGCGACCGAGATGGAACCGTATTCCATGAGCGACGAGATCCAGGATCACGAACAAGAAGCGTTGCGTTTCAAACCTGAAGAGTGGGGCCTGACCCGCAAATCCGAAAACTCCGAATTCATGTTCCTCAACTTCGGCCCCAACCATCCGGCTGCGCACGGTGTAATCCGTTTTGCGTTGCAGCTTGATGGCGAGAACGTGCTGGATGTGGTGCCCGATGTGGGCTACCACCATCGCGGTGCCGAGAAGATGGCCGAGCGCCAGACCTGGCATACCTTTATCCCCTACACCGACCGCATCGATTATCTCGGCGGTGTGATGAACAACCTGCCGTATGTAATGGCAGTCGAGAAAATGGCAGGCATCAAAGTGCCGCAGCGCGTGGAAGTGATTCGCGTGATGCTGGCCGAGTTCTTCCGTATCTGCTCACACCTGTTGTTCTACGGCACTTGGGCGGTTGACTTGGGTCAGCTGTCGCCACTGTTTTACTGCTTCGTGGATCGTGAAAAGGCTTTCAATATTATTGAATCCATCACTGGCGCACGCATGCATCCGGGCTGGTTCCGTATTGGTGGTGTCGCCCAGGATCTGCCAAAGGGCTGGGACAAACTGATTCGTGAATTTGTTGATTATTTCCCGGCACGTCTTGCGGAATACGACAAGATGGTAATGGCCAACAGCATGATCCGTCAGCGCACACGTGGCGTGGGAGTGATCGATACTGCCGGTGCTTTTGATTGGGCGATGACGGGGCCTGCTTTGCGTGCCACCGGTCTAGAGTGGGATTACCGCAAACAACGTCCTTACAGCGGTTACGAGAACTTTGATTTTGAAGTGCCAATTGGCGTCAACGGCGACTGCTATGACCGTGCTGCCGTGCGTGTCGAAGAAATGCGCCAGAGCTGCCGCATCATCAAGCAATGTCTGGAAAATATGCCGGAAGGGCCGTACAAGGCTGACCATCCGCTCACCACGCCGCCAATCAAAGAGAAGAGCAAACTCGACATCGAAACCCTGATCAACCACTTCCTCAGCGTCAGCTGGGGGCCGGTGATGGATCCAACGGAAGTGACGATGACGATCGAAGCCACCAAGGGTCTCAACATGTACTACATGGTGAACGATGGTGGCATCGGCTCCTACCGCACGCGCATTCGCACGCCATCCTTCATCCATATCCAGGCAATTCCATTCCTGAGCCGTGGCTTGATGTTGGCTGACTTCACGGCGGTGGTGGCTACTACCGACTTCGTGATGGCGGATGTGGATCGTTAAGGCTGTAGGGCAAGCAAGAAGACAAGAAAGAATATACAGGAACCAGCATGAGCAACCTGATCGCCAGCACAGCACCGAAAGCGCGGCAACTGACGCACGAAGAAATTCATGACATCGAGCATGAAAAGACGCATTACCCCTATGCGCAGGCGGTCGGTCTGGAAGCACTCAAAATCGTGCAGAAATACCAGGGCTGGGTCAGTGACGAGAGTCTGTTGGCAGTGGCTGAATATCTGAAATTGCCACCCGATGAGCTCGAAGGCGTTGCCACTTTCTTCAACATGATTTTCCGTCGCCCGGTTGGCAAAAATGTAATCCTGCTGTGCGACAGCGTAGCGTGCTGGATGTTGGGCTGTGACAATCTTAAAGCGCATATCAGCAGCAAACTCGGCATCGATTACGGCCAGACTACAGCCGACAACCAGTTCACGCTGATTCCAGTGCCTTGCCTCGGCGACTGCGACAAAGCACCGACGATGATGGTAGGTGACAAGACCTATCGCAATCTGACCCCGGCGAAGATTGATGCCATCCTTGCACAATGCAAGCGCGGCTAGTACGAGAACACTGCGATGACTCTTACCAACAAACCCCTTACCAAAAATATTGAAATTGGTCGTGCGCCGTTTACTTTCGCGCAATACCAGGCCGCTGGCGGTTATCAGAGCGTGGCCAAGGCGCTGACGTTTAAACCGCGCGACCTGATGAAACTGGTGCAGGACTCCGGTCTCGGTGGCCGTGGTGGCGCCGGTTTCAACACGGGATTGAAGTGGAGCTTTATTCCTGAGCCCGATGGTGGTCCGCGTTACCTGGTCGTCAATGCTGACGAAATGGAGCCCGGCACTTTCAAAGACCGTTTGCTGATGGAGAACGATCCGCATCTGTTGATCGAAGGTATGATCACTGCCTCTATCGCGCTGCAGGCCACGATGGCTTACATCTTCTTGCGCGGCGAATACAAAGAAGCCGAGCAAGCGCTGCTGAATGCGATCAAGGAAGCCTATGCGGCTGGCGTGCTTGGCAAGAATATCCAGGGCTCCGAATTCAGTCTCGACATGGCGCTGCATACATCGGCCGGTCGTTATATCTGCGGTGAAGAGACTGCACTGATCAACGCACTTGAAGGCAAACGCGCCAATCCACGTTTCAAACCGCCATTCCCGCAGGTCAGTGGTCTGTGGGGGCGTCCGACGCTGGTCAACAACGTCGAGACCATCTGCAACATTCCAGGCATCGTCACCAATGGTGTTGATTGGTTTAAAGGCCTTGGCATCAACGGCCAGTTTGGTACCCGCATCAGCGGTGTCAGCGGTCGCGTCAAAAACCCAGGCTGCTGGGAAATGCCGGTGGGCACCACGTTTCGCACTTTGTTCGAAGACTATGCCGGTGGCATGCAGGATGGTTACCAGCTGAAAGCGTTTCTGCCCGGCGGTGGTTCTACCGACTTTCTGATGCCTGAGCATCTGGACCTGCCGATGATTCCAGGTGATGTCGCCAAGGCCGGCAGCCGTCTGGGTACTTCGCTGATCATGGTGCTGGATGACAAGACCTGTCCGGTCGGTTGCGTCCATAACCTCATCAAGTTCTTCGCTCATGAAAGCTGTGGCTGGTGTACGCCGTGCCGTGATGGTTTGCCGTGGAGCGAGCATATGTTGCTCAAGCTGGAGAACGGCGAAGGTTCGCTGAAAGACATCGAAATTCTCAAGGAAATGTGTGGCTACATGGCGCCCGGTAATACCTTCTGTGCGCTGGCGCCGGGTGCGGCTGAACCGCTGCAGAGCGGTCTGAAGTACTTCATGGACGAGTTCGTGGAGCACGTGAACCACGGCTG
>CANCGR010000447.1 GCA_947377625.1 Gammaproteobacteria bacterium
CTCGCTCTCGAAGAACAACTGAAGGCCGGCGCGTGCGGACTCAAGCTGCATGAAGACTGGGGCACCACGCCCGCCTCCATCGATTGCTGTTTAAGCGTCGCCGACAAATACGATGTGCAAGTCGCGATCCACACCGACACGCTCAACGAAAGCGGTTTCGTCGACGACACGCTGGCTGCCTTCAAGCATCGCGTCATTCACACTTATCACACCGAAGGCGCCGGCGGCGGTCACGCCCCCGACATCATCAAGGCGTGCGCACTGCCCAACGTGCTGCCCTCCTCCACCAACCCCACGCGCCCTTACACGCGCAACACCGTCGACGAACATCTCGACATGCTGATGGTGTGCCACCACCTCGACCCCAGCATCCCCGAAGATGTCGCCTTCGCCGACTCACGCATCCGCAAGGAAACCATCGCCGCCGAAGACATCCTGCACGATCTGGGCGCGTTCAGCATGTTGTCATCGGACTCCCAAGCCATGGGCCGCGTCGGCGAAGTAGTGACCCGCACCTGGCAGACCGCGCACAAAATGAAAGTGCAACGCGGCCCACTGCCACAAGACAGCAACGGCCCCACACCAGAGGCCGACAACTTCCGCGCCCGCCGCTACATCGCCAAATACACCATCAACCCCGCTATCGCTCACGGCATCTCACACGAAGTCGGCTCCATCGAACCCGGCAAACTCGCCGACCTCGTGCTCTGGAAACCCGCCTTTTTCGCGATAAAACCCGCAATGATTTTAAAGGGTGGCATGATCGCTGCCGCCCCCATGGGCGACCCCAACGCATCAATCCCTACGCCGCAACCCGTCCACTACCGCCCCATGTTCGGCGCACTCGGCCTGGCCGCCACCAAGCTCTCACTCACCTTCACCAGCCAAGCCGCCATCGACGCAGACGTTGGCAACCACCTCGGCCTGCAACGCACTCTCGTCGCCTGCCGCAACACAAGAAAGCTCAGCAAAAAAGACATGGTGCTCAACGACTGGTTGCCCGAAATTACCGTTGACCCCCAAACCTACGAAGTGCGAGCCAACGGCGAACTACTGACCTGTGAGCCTGCGACAGAATTACCACTAGCTCAGTTGTACTGTTTATTTTGACGTGCACTGAACTAAAGAAGACAAACACCATGAACACACTAGAAGTCTACGAACGCCTGGGCCTGTACCAAGAAACACAAGTCGACGCCTGGATCGTACTAAGCCACGGTCAACGCGACAAAGGCCGCCTGAAAACCCAAACAAGCACCGGCGACGAAGTCCACATCTTCCTCGACCGTGGCACCCCGTTGATGATCGGCGAAGTGCTGCGCACCCGCTGCGGCAAACACATCGCCATCGAAGGCGCGCCTGAACAAGTCGTTACCGCCCGCTGCGACGACTGGGAAACCTTCAGCCGCGCCTGCTACCACCTCGGCAACCGCCACATCAAAATCCAGGTGGGTGATCGCTGGCTGCGCATGCTGCCCGACCATGTGCTGGAAAACATGCTGAAGCTGCAAGGCCTCACCACGCTGCGCGAAATCGCCGTGTTTCAACCCGAAGCAGGAGCCTACAGTGGCCTTTCCATCCATCACCACTGAGGCACTGGCTTCACAACAAGCGCTGCTGCGCCTGTTGCAACTGTGCAGCCCGGCGCTGCCGGTGGGTGCCTATGCTTTTTCACAAGGGCTGGAAGCGGCGATGGACTTGAAGTGGCTGCGCAACCAGCAACAGATCGAAAGCTGGCTGTCATTGCAGATGCAGCACAGCGTCGCGCGGGTTGAACTGCCACTGCTGCTGCGCATGCATCAAGCGTGGGCCATTCAAGACTACCAACGCCTCCAGCACTGCAATGCACTGCTGCTCGCCTGTCGCGAAACCGACGAGCTGCGGCTTAGCGACACCGCGATGGGCGCAGCACTGGCCAGATTGCTACCCACGCTTGCACTGACGCTGCCTTGCGCAATTGAGCCGCCTCTGTTTCTGACCTTGTTCACCTTCGCCGCCCACCACTGGCAGCTCTCTGCTGAGCTCACTGCGCTGGGCTATATGTGGACCTGGCTCGAAAATCAAGTGATCGCCGCCACCAAGCTGTTGCCGCTGGGTCAAAGTCAGGCACAACAATTGTTGTCGTCGTTACAGTTGCAAGTGCCCGCACTGATCGAACAAGCGCACAACATGCAGGACGACGATATCGGCAGCAGTTTGCCGGGCCTCGCCTTTGCCAGCATGCACCATGAAACCCAATACACTCGTCTGTTCCGCTCCTGAGGACTTCCCATGACCAAACCCAAACAAACTCTGCGTATCGGCATCGGCGGCCCGGTCGGCTCCGGCAAGACGGCTCTGTTGCGCTGCCTGTGTCTGGCGATGCGTGAACACTACGACATCGCGGTGGTCACCAACGACATCTATACGAAAGAAGATGCAAATTTTCTGACGCGGCACGAAGCACTCAGTGCCGATCGCATCATCGGCGTGGAAACCGGCGGCTGCCCGCACACGGCGATTCGCGAAGACGCGTCGATGAATCTGGCAGCGGTAGATGAGCTGATCCAGCGCCACGGCCAGGTCGATATCATCTTTGTCGAAAGTGGTGGCGACAATCTCAGCGCCACCTTCAGCCCGGAATTGTCTGACTTGACGCTGTATGTGATCGACGTGGCGGCCGGTGACAAGATCCCGCGCAAAGGCGGCCCTGGCATCACGCGCTCTGACTTGCTGATTATCAACAAGACCGATCTGGCGCCGATGGTCAACGCCTCACTCGAAGTGATGGCGGTCGATGCCAAACGCATGCGCGGCGAATTGCCGGTGGTGTTCACGTGCCTGAAAACCGGCGCTGGTCTTGATGAAGTGATTCGCTACATCGTCAACGACGGCATGTTGAACACCGATGGCTTGGCCAGCACGCTCGCCGGCCTCACCCGCATCGACCCTGCGCCCGGCAGTTCGCAATTTCCACTCAGCTGATCAATGAAGTGAAGCAACATCCATAATTATGAGGACTACGCAATGAACGCTTTGAAAAAACTGCTCCGCCCAACCCGGCTTGTTGCTTGGCTTATGCTCACACTGCTGCCTGCACTGGTACAGGCGCATCCCGGCCACGGGCTAGGGCCAGTAGGGCATGATCTGCAACATGCAGCGTGGAATTTTCTGGGCATGGTGATGTTGGCAGCGTTGATACTGGTGTTGCAAAAAATGCCGGTCGCTGCAGTAAAAAAAGCGGTCAGGAACTTTTTCCAACGCGATGGCCGTGGGCGTCAATAACAAGCGCGACCCAAGCGCGGCCTTAGGTACGCCAGCCACCATACAATCATGCCCGGATTATCGTAAAGTACCAGCCGGCCAGTTTCGTTATTCCGGAAAATTCCGTGACAGCTTCACTCACACTGTTTGACTCACCTACCCGGTATTTTTTCTTCACCGGCAAAGGCGGCGTGGGCAAGAC
>CANCGR010000448.1 GCA_947377625.1 Gammaproteobacteria bacterium
TCGCCGGTCATTACTTCATGCATTTCGCCAATGCCGTACGCCGACAGATAGTAGGTGGCTACGATCAACAGCAGGCGAATCAAAACGGTCTTGCCATCTTCCCACAGTCTGAACTTGCTGCGTCGTGGTTGCCCTTTGGCATGCAAGGACTGCCTGGGCATTTCCAGAGGTTGCTCAGGCGGCAGGGCAAGACGTGCGGTATTGGTCATGGATTGAGGGACAAGGCTGGGTAATTCGAAGCGGCAATTCTACGTGGCCAGAGGCCGTTTAGCATCACTGTCCGGCAGCTAGCCAGCGGAACAACATGGTTTCACCAAGGGCTTTGCCTTGATAGCGTGGTTGGACGCGAATTTCTGACATCTGCGCGCGTTCGGGATCAAAGGTCATGAACAAGCGGATGCCATTGGGGCCATTTTGCGCGGCTTGGGTTCCCACCACCCGGCCATTGCTGACGGTCGCTTCAAATCGCACCTCTTCAATGTTGATGCCGTTTGGCAGCTCCATGAAATCGATGGCCAATTGCGGGAATTCGGTAAACAGTTTCAAGCCAGCCGCAGTGCGGCTGACACGCCCAAAGTTTTCGGGGAGCGGACTGTCATCGGGCCAAGCCAGGTTATAGGCAAACTCAAAGGGAGTGCCCGGCTCAAGCGCTTTTTTGGGGCGCCAGTAAGCAGCAATGTTGTCATTGGTCTCAATAGCGGTGGGAAGTTCTGCCAGTACCACTTGACCTTCACCCCAATCACCTACGGGAGTAACCCAGCTGGAAGGGCGTTTATGGTAGTTGGCTTCGAGGTCTTCATAATCGCTTTGGTGGCGAGCGCGTTGCACCAAACCAAAGCCGCGCGGATTGTTGTCAACAAAGGCGCTGACTTGCAGGGTTTTCGCGTTATTAAGCGGACGCCAGATGTATTCGCCAGCGCCGGTGAGCATGGCCAAGCCATTGGAATCATGCACTGCGTTACGGTAATCAGGGACATCGCTATGATCAATGCCGCCGAACAGGAACATGGAGGTTAGTACGCCAATGCCAATGTGGGTAAGTTTGGCGCGCGGAAACAGTGTGGCTTTAACTTCCATACGGGTCGTGGTGCCCGGGAAAATCTTGAATTGATAGGCGCCGGTTACCCGTTGACTGTCGAGCAAGGCGTGCACGATCACAAAGTCAGCCTTATTGGCCGGGCGTTCAATCCAGAACTGTCGGAAAAACGGGAATTCCTCGCTTTTTGGGGCGGGCTCGCCTAAATCAATAGCCAAGCCACGTGAGGACATGCCGTAGTTTTGGCCTTTGGAGACGGCGCGGAAATAGCTGGCACCCGCGAATACCACAAATTCATCCTGGTATTTAGGGGTGTTGAGTGGATAGTGCAAACGGAAGCCGGCGACTCTGTTGAACTCGGCCAAGAGATCGGTGATTTCGGTGCTCGGAGCAGCGAAGGTATTTTTGTCGACCTCAACCGGCTTGGCTGCGCCGTTTTCAACTATATTGACGCGGATACCGTTGTTGTAAAAACCACCTGGGGCAAACATTTCAACGGAGAACTTGGTCTTGGTGCCGGCCCAGATTGCGCTTTTTTTGTCGAAGCGGATCTGGCGATAACGGTCGTAATCCAGCTTCAGCAATTTTTCCGGCACCGCCATGGGTGGAAGAAACGGACGCTCAGAAAATGCCCGTGCAATATCCAGCACGACATTGGGAGTAAAGGTTGTCGGCGGCGGGGTTTCAGCCGCAGAAACACTGGCAATTGGATCAATAGCCAGGCTGCCCAGTGCGGCAGCGAGACGAGCAAGAAAGCTTCTTCTTTTTAGTAACCGGTTTTGGGGTGACATAAGAAGGAATCTGTTCCAGTTCCAAGAAATGGTGCCCAGAGGCGGAATCGAACCACCGACACAGGGATTTTCAATCCCTTGCTCTACCTACTGAGCTATCTGGGCCTAGGCGAAGAGGCGCGTATTAAACCCGCGAGGGCGCTGTTGGTCAAGCTGGAACCGACTATTCCGGCACGAAACCGCTGGCTTTTTCGAACTCTTCGTTATTGAAAAATTTGTCCATTTCCTGTTGCAAAAATTTCCGATGCTCGGGATTGATCATGCTGAGGGCTTTTTCATTGATCAGTCTTACCTGATGGGCCTGCCACTCCTGCCATGCTTTGAGCGAAATATTGTTGAAAATATCGAGTCCCTTGGGGCCGGGAAACGGCGGCATGACCATGCCTTCCATTTCCTTTTGAAATTTGCGGCAAAAAACTTTGGCTGGCATAGGGGTACTCCGGAAAATCAGATAAGTAGTGGGTCTGACAACTGCTGGGCAATCAATGACAGCAGTTGTTTGACGGGGGCGGCGAGGCCGACCTTGGATGGCTGGCGCAAAGCATACCAATGGAAACGCTCGGCCTCCATGATGCCGACCGCATCAGCTGCCAGCGGCACCAGCACCGGAATGATGTCGAGATGAAAATGGCTGAAGGTGTGACGCAGGCGATCCCATTGCTGCATTGTGCGGTTATCCAACATGAATTGCGCGGACAGCTGCGGCGCGAATTCTTTGAGATCGACGGTTTCCGGGAAACTCCACAGCCCACCCCAAATGCCGGTGGGTGGCCGCTTCTCCAGCAGCACGCTTTGGCGGGACTCATCCAGATACATCAGCATGTAGGTGGTTTTCACTGGCAGTTTTTTCGAAGGTTTGCGTCCAGGAAATTCGGCCGTGCGCTGCTGACGATGGGCCTCGCAACGACTCTGTAGCGGACACAAACCGCAGGCCGGTTTGCTGCGTGCACACAAAGTAGCGCCAAGATCCATGATGGCCTGCGTGTAGTCGGCACAGCGCAATTCAGGTGTGTGCTGCTCGGCCAGTTCCCACAGTCGTTTTTGCACCTTCGGTTGATCAGGCCAGCCTTCAATGCAGTGGACGCGCGCCAGCACGCGTTTGACATTGCCATCGAGAATGACTGCGCGTTGGCGGCAACCCAGCGCGAGGATGGCACCTGCAGTGGAACGGCCAATACCTGGCAAAAGTGACAACGCGTCTACCGTGCGCGGAAACTGACCATGATGTTCGCTGACAATGAGCTTGGCAGTCTTGTGCAGATTGCGCGCCCGTGCGTAATAACCAAGCCCTGTCCACAAATGCAAGACGGCGTCGTTGCCGGCCTCTGCCAGCTTGTCAACAGTTGGAAATGCCTGCATGAACCGCTCGTAATACGGGATTACGGTGGCGACCTGCGTTTGTTGCAGCATGATTTCTGACACCCACACCCGATAAGGCGTGGTGTTTTGCTGCCATGGCAGGTTCTTGCGACCATATTGGTCATACCAGTCGAGCAAGGCGGTGCTGAGCGAGTCTAAGGACATGCGGTAGCTGCGTGGTTAAGGCTATAATTAGCGCCTTGATTGTAACCCTCGATTTTAACCTTGGAAGTCCCATGACAGCGCGTCAAGCC
>CANCGR010000449.1 GCA_947377625.1 Gammaproteobacteria bacterium
AGTGTTTGCGTGCCCTGCCGGAATATGCGTTCAGGCCGATCCTGATTTTAACCACCGAGTTCTCTCAGGAGATGAAGATGAAAGGCAAGAGCGCCGGCGCTACCGGCTGGCTCGTCAAACCTTTCGATCCGACCAAACTGATCGAAGTAATCAAACGGGTACTGGGTTGAACTAGGCAATTTAGGGCTGGGAGAACAACATGCAGAACAACCTGGCAACAGACAAAGGCATGGCGGAGATCCGCCAGATCTTCATTACCGAATGCAATGAAGGCCTCGACGTCATCGAGTCCGGCTTGCTTGCGCTGGAAAACGGTGAAGATGCCAAGGGCACTATCAACGACATTTTCCGTGGCGCCCATTCGATCAAAGGCGGAGCCGCGACCTTCGGCTACAGCAGCATTGCCGATTTCACGCATGTGCTGGAAACCCTGCTCGACCAGGTGCGTGGCGGTGAACAAGACATCACTCCACCGCTGGTGAAACTGTTTCTGGAGGCGGTCGACTGCCTGCGTGAAATGGTGCTGGTGATGGATGGCGACGGCGACTATGACCGTGAGCGTGCCGATGATGTGCAGAACCGCCTGCGTGATTTTTTGGGCGAAGATTCCGCAGATGAGGAATGCGCCGAAGCTTCAGCGGAGGAGGGCGATGACCAGGACATGCCCACTGGCCGCATCTGGGACATCAGCTTCCGCCCCAAGCCCAGCTTCCTCAAACATGGCAACCAGCCACAACATATATTCCGTGCACTGTCCGAGCTCGGCAAAATGACTGTGCATACCAGTTTCGACAACCTGCCCGAGTTCGCCAGGATGCAACCGGAAGAGATGTATCTGAGCTGGGAAATCGTGCTGGTCGCCGATGTATCGGCCGACACCATTCGTGATGTGTTCGATTGGGTGGAATTCGACACCGATTTCGCCATCGTCGAACGCGAACAGCCGATGCTGGACGTAAACGTATCGGCACCGGCATCAGCACAGGCAGTTGTGGTCACTGAGCAGCCGGTCGCTGCTCCCAAAGAAAACGAAGAAACCTTGATGGGTGCCGAACTGCAGGCCCCTCCGCTGCCCGGCCATCCTGATACTGACAAACACGAGCGCAGATCCAGCAACAAGAAAGACGCCACCTCCATCCGCGTTGACATCGAAAAAATCGATGTATTGCTGAATCTGGTCGGTGAAATGGTGATCAACCAATCCATGCTTAACCAGCTGGCGCGCAACAAGAACGGCAAGAACAGTGCGATGGAACTTGAACAAGGCCTGGCCCTGCTTGAGCGCACCACGCGTGAACTGCAGGAAGCGGTGATGGAAATCCGCATGCTGCCAGTCAGCGTCACGTTCAGCCGCTTCCCGCGTCTTGTCTATGACTTGAGCGCCAAACTGAAGAAGAAGGTGGAGCTGAAGATCACCGGCGAACATACCGAACTCGACAAGACAGTGCTGGAGAAAATCGGCGATCCGATTTTGCATTTGATCCGCAATTCGCTCGACCACGGTATCGAAAGCCCACAGGATCGTATTGCCGCCGGCAAAGACGAAACCGGTGTCATCCATCTGAGTGCTTCGCATGAAGGTGGCTCTGTGGTGATACGCGTCACCGATGATGGTGCCGGCCTCAATCTTGAAAAGATATTCCGCAAAGCCGTAGAGAAAAAACTGATCAGTCCCGACGCCAAGCTGAGCGGGGCCGAAGTCAACCAACTTATTTTCCTGCCGGGTTTTTCTACGGCCGACGTCATCACGGATGTATCAGGACGCGGAGTCGGCATGGACGTAGTACGCCGCAATATTGAAGAGATCGGCGGTCGCGTTGAAGTGTTTTCGGAGAGTGGCAAAGGCAGTTCTTTCATGATCACGCTGCCATTGACCCTGGCCATCCTCGACGGCCAGCTGGTGCGGGTGGCCAACGAAATCTATGTGCTGCCACTTCTTTCCATTGTGGAGACCGTGCAAGTGCAGGAAGACCGCATCAACGTCATAAGTGGCGGTGAAGTGGTATATCGCCTGCGCGGCAAGGCGGTGCCGGTCATCGACATGCGCAATGTCTGCCGCATCCATGGCAACGAACCGCTGGAAAGCTACAAGAACAAACAGATCATCATCGTGGAGTCCGATCGCAAGCCGGTGGGCCTGGTAGTCGATGAACTGCTCGACCAGCATCAAGTGGTGATCAAGAGCCTGGAGACCAATTTTGTAAAAGTTCCCGGCATGTTGGGCGCCACCATACTCGGCGATGGCACTGTTTCACTGATTCTCGATGTAACTACCCTGAGCGACGTGCTGTTCGGCAACAAGAAAGCCGAGCGCGTAGTCCATTAATCACGGCCTGACCAAATCCCAGCGAGGAAGCACCAATGAGCAAGCACAACGGCAACAGAGAAGAACTCAACCAGTACCTGACCTTCATCCTTGATGGTGAGGAATACGGGGTGCCGATCCTGAAAGTGAATGGCATACAGGGCTGGGAAAAATCCACACCGATACCCAATGCACCCAGTTATGTGCAGGGCATCATCAACCTGCGCGGTGAAGTCGTACCGATCATCGACTTGCGCAAACGCTTTGGCCTCAAGGCCGTGCCTTATGACTCGCACACCGTGGTGATCGTGGTGCGGCTCGAGCAGGAAGACAAGAAACGCACGATCGGCCTGGTCGTGGATGCAGTAGCCGATGTTTACGACATCAAGAAAGACCAGGTGCACAACACGCCGGATTTCGGCGGCAAGATCAACGACGACTTTGTGCAGGGCCTTGGCATGATCAACGAGAAACTGGTGATCCTGCTGGAAATCGACCATCTGATCGACTGGAAACGCATTCACGAGCGTGACGACCAGGCCGACCTGGATGCGGCCACCGACAAACAGGCAGCTTGAACCAATAAAAACAGCAAAAAATACGGAGTTAGCGTTATGGGTATCTTCAACATGTTTCTGGGCAACAGGGATGAGCAAGAGTCGCTTGATCGTCAAGCCGGCGAAGTTCTGACTGCATTGAATACTGCCAATCGCGAAAAAGAACACGCGATGAAGCGCATGCAGGCCGCACTGGATGCAGTGACGGTACCGTTGCTGCTGGCTGACGAGCGTCATGTGCTGGTGCATGCCAATCCGGCGGCACTGCGCCAGCTGCGCCAGACCGAAAGCGATCTGCGCGCCAGCCTTGTTGGCTTCTCGGTGGATGCGTTGGTAGGCAGCAAACTGGAATCCATTTATCCCTCGTCGATTTTGCAACGCGCCGTGTTTGATGCACTGACCGCTGCGCGCACTGACAGTCTGGCCATTGGCAGTCGCCAGGTCGCGTTGACGATGAGTCCCTTGTTTGATTCGCAGCGCAATCGCATGGGCACAGTAGTGGAGTGGCAGGATCAGACTGAACAGGAAAAACTCAAACAGCAGCAGGCCGCGATACAAGTAGTGGAT
>CANCGR010000450.1 GCA_947377625.1 Gammaproteobacteria bacterium
GGCGGTGTATTCGAAAACGAATATGTGCGTGAAGGCGGCAAGTGGGTTATCAGCGTGCATCATTTCTTCCCGCAATATGCCGGTGCTTACGAAACCGGCTGGACCAACTGGAAAGGCCAGGATCTCGGCATCCTTCCCTATCACTTCACCCCCAATGAAGCTGGCATTCCCATCCCTCCACCAGTAGGCAAAGCGCCTGCCAGCAAGGCCACGCTTGAGCAGCTGGAAGAGCGCGTAGCAGTGATGGACGACGAAATTCTCGTGCGCAATCTGCAGGCGGCTTATGGCTATTACGTCAACCGCCGCATGTGGGACGACGTTGGCGATCTGTTTGCCGACAACGGCGTCTATGAAGTGGGTGGCGTTGGTGTTTATTCAGGCAAAACCGGCGTGCGCAAAGCACTGGAGCGGCAAGGTCCTGCCGGGCTGACACACGGCGTGCTGAATGACCGTCTGCAATTCGACACCGTGGTGAGCTTTGCCACAGGTCGCCGCGAAGCCCATGTGCGCGGCATCGAGATGGGCATGCTGGGCGAAGCCGACAAAGGCGAAGGCTTCTGGGAGATCAATGTTTACGACAACCGCTTCGTCAAAGAAGACGGTCTGTGGAAAGTGCGCGAAATGCGGGTGTTTCCGATCTTCCGCGCTGACTACAGCAAGGGCTGGGGCAAGAGCCGCATTGTCGAAACCGCACAGACTGGTGCGCTGGCCCCCGACAAACCGTTGCCTGCCGCTGATGCTGGTGGTCAGGATCGTGTTATTCCCGCCTTCGTTTCCACGCATCCAGTCACCGGCAAACCGCTGTCTGCTCCGGCTGGTATGCAACTGGTGGCCACACAGCCTCTCACCGGCGCCATCGCAGCACCTGCTGTGAAAAGAACGGGCGATAACGCCACTCGCATGAAGGAAGTAGCACGCAAAGTCATGAAGGCAACCGCTTATGACGGCGCCGAGCATGTGTCAGATTCCTACGGCTTTTTTGCCGATGATTCGCAATGGGACTGGCTGTCGGAAATTTTCGGCAAGCAAGGCACCAAACAAATTCCGTTTGCCGGCTACTACACCAGCTATCCCCGCATCTCAAAAGGGCTGTTCCTGGAATACGGCGATCCAGTGCGTCTGGATACCAAGAAGGCCGGCATTGCGTTCCACTGGCGCATTCAGCCGGTGATCAATGTTGCGCATGACGGCCGCTCGGCGCGCGTGCGTACGTATCTGTTCCATCCCAATACTTCGAAGACTGGCTCCAGCACGCTGTTTGGTGCGATCTATCCTGACGATCATTTGATCCTTGAAGATGGCATCTGGCGCTTGTGGAATCTGTCGCTCGATGAGCCTTATTTCGAGATGCCAAACTGGAAGGCGGGCTGGGCTGGTGCCAAAGAAAAAGTGGCCGTAGCAGCAACACCGCGCCCTGCGGTGCCGGTCGACCCCAATGCGCCGCCGCGCCCCCAGCGTTTCATCGGTGCTGCATTGGTTAATCAATACAAACCTGATGTGCCGATTACTGAGCTTGGCCGGCTGCAAGAACATTTCCGTGGCGGCACTGGCGAAGCGTGGGAATGGCCGAAGATTTTGCCGATCTGGTGGGGTTACAAAAATCCTGTCAGCGGTCGCCAGCCCGAGTTGTTCCTGCCCAACTGCGTGCCTTGTGAGTTTTCGCCCAACATGGACATGACGAAGCACGGCTATTTGTTGCCCTCCACTGATCCGGTGAAGAGCGAGGATTAGGGAGAGAAGCACGATGACCGCTGAAAATTCCAAGGTAACCATCCACATGGCGGCGAGTCTTGATGGTTTCATCGCTCGCAAGGACGGCAGCGTCGACTGGCTCGAAACCTCGGATGAATTTGCAGAGGGCGTCACGCTGGACCCGGCATTTGCCGAGGCCTTTCTTAAAACCATCGACTGCTATGTCATGGGCTCGCGCACCTATGAAACTGCATTGAATTTCGAAGCCAAAGGATTCGGCTGGGTATATGGCGACAAGCCCACCTTCGTGCTCACCACTCGCAAGCTGCCGCGCACTCGCGATAACGTCGAGTTTTATTCGGGTGATCTTGCCGAGCTTGTGAATGGGCGCCTGCGGCCCAAGTTCCGCAGCATCTGGATTGCCGGCGGCGGCGCCATTGCTAGTGAATGCCTGCGCCTTGGGCTGGCTGACGAAATTTGTTATTCGATCTTGCCGGTCTTGATTGGTGATGGAATTCCATTCTTCGGGCAGCTAAATAGCGATATCGCCCTGCATCTTGCCGAGGTCAAAGGCTACAAGAGCGGCATGGTGGCGCTGCGTTACGAGATCAGGAAAAGCGCCTGACGTTCATTAAAACGCGCGCAGTGGAGCCAACCATGTCAAAAGAGGCCGTTATCGGGATATCGGATCACTGGGGTTGGGCCGTGCTGATGACTGTCGCCAGCGACGGCACTTTGCTCGACAGGCGCCGCGTTGAACTCATCGACAAAGGTTTGCCGGCTTATCCTTACCACCACGATGCTCAGGGCCTACCATCTACGGAGGCGGAGCAGCTGGTGAAACGAGTGACGGCGGCGGTGGAGCTTCAAGCCAACCAGGTCTTGGCGGCGATGGACAGGGAATTCCAGGCACGCATTGCCGGCATCGCGCTGCGCAAATGTCCGCCGCTGCCGGCAACCATCGCCGAGCGGCTTAATGACTACTTTGCCCAGAATAATGCTGACTCAGTCATGTATCGACAAGCGCTGGCTCACGCTGCGGCAGCCCGGGGTTGGCGGGTGGATTGGTTTGAGGCCCGACAGGTTTTTGCTGCGGCGAGTGCAGTGCTGCAGGTGGCTGATGTGGAGGATCACTTCAAGCAAGTGAAGCATGCCATTGGCTCGCCGTGGACCAAGGATCACAAGTTGGCGATGGCGGCGGCAATTGCGGGGGTGGGGCCAGGCAAATGCATTGCCTAAATACATCATATGCAATGCGCCTCAACCACAGTGGAGCGCATGTATGGTGCTAAGTGACATTGGCCCCTTGCCAGAAATAAGGACAGCCACAAAAGCTTTGTTTAATGTTGCAACTTAAGTTATAACATATTCAAAACCAAGGCGATCCACGCGAGTCAGTTATGAACACAGTCATCCGAAAAATCGGAAATTCTGAAGGCATCATCATTCCAAAGGACGTGCTCGCAAGCTTGGGCTTGCGTGCGGGTGACAGCGTTGTGCTTGTGGAGGAAAAGGGAGAAATTCGTCTGCGCCCCCTTGCAGATGCCGCGCAAGACTTCGAAGGACGCATGCAGGTGGCGCGCGAACGCATGAAGAAATACGAAGTGGCGTTGCGCGAACTGGCTAAATGATCATCTTGCACGACCGGGCTTTCATTGAAGCCATCCATGCGGAGCAGTTGCGTCAGCACGGCGGCGCGTCGGGGCTGCGCGATGAAGGCTT
>CANCGR010000451.1 GCA_947377625.1 Gammaproteobacteria bacterium
CCCATCATCCACATAAGTGCCCGCATAGCCGCTACGGCCGGTATCGTGACAAGTAATGCCATTGCAACTGCCAACAAGCGTTTCATGGACTGTGCCCTCACTGAAATGGTGGCGAAAGCATAGCCGCTTTTATTACTTATGCAATCGATTGCAAATAGTGAATTGACGCAAAAACCCGGAAGTGGTCAGATCGTGGCTCTGCCGGATCTGCCAACAGCGTGGCCGGTTGGGAAGATCCCCCCTGGAAGGAGAATGACGCATGCAACTTCGCACCCTGATCACCACACTGGCCGGCCTGTGCCTGAGCGGCAGCTTGCTGGCCCAACCAGCCGCACAACCATCGGCCGCCGAAATCGAGGCCATGCACAGCGCGTTGCCGGACACGCCCGGCACTGGCAAATTCCCCGCTATCAAGGAGGTCGATGCGCGCTTGCCCGGCCAGGTGATTTACCGTCCGGCCAATCTCAAGGCGCTCGGCACTACCAAACTGGGTGTGTATGCGTTCGGCAATGGCGCCTGCACCGATGATGCGGCCCATAACCGTCTGCATCTGCTGGAAGTCGCCTCGCACGGCTATCTGGTCATCGCACCGGGTTCGCTCTACAGCGGGCCGGGCGCGATCAAACGTCCGGCCAATCTGCCGCCAGCCGGACCCAACGTGGTGCTCACCACGCAGCAGCAACTGGGTCAGGCCATTACGTGGGCGCTGGCGGAGAATCAGCGCGAAGGCAGTCCGTATCGCGGCCTGATCGATGCCGCCGCTGTTGCGGTGTCGGGCTACAGCTGCGGCGGTTTGCAGGCGCTGTTCAATGCCGCTGATTCGCGCGTGCGCACCGTCGTGATGATGAACAGTGGCCTGTTCCCCGATGGCCCCACCACGATGGCCGGCATGACAGGTGAGAAGAGCCTGCTGCAAACATTGCACACGCCGATTCTGTACGTGCTCGGCGGCGAGACCGACATCGCTTACAAGGCCGGCATGGACGACTTCACAAAGATCAATCACGTGCCGGCGGCCGTGGCCAACATCAACAAGGGCCACGGCGGTACCTACTGGGAGCCAAATGGCGGCGCTGCCGCGCAAGTAGTAGTCAAGTGGCTGGACTGGCAATTGCGCGGCGACCCCGAAGCAGGGCGCCAGTTCCTTGGCAAGGATTGCGGGCTGTGCCGTGATCCCTTGTGGAAGTTGCAAACCAAGGGGCTGCGCTGAGTCCGTTTTTTCTTTCCCGATTGCTGCCGGCCTGGTCGCTGCAGGTTCTGTGTGAGAGTGATATGCATGAAACCCGTTGAAACGAAATTGCCGTTGATGGCCAGCATGATTGCAATCGGGTTGCTGATGCTGTCAGTGCCGGCACTGGCCGATGCCCGCCTGGCGCTGGCTGCGAAGGAGCGCGATCTCGACAGCGTGCGCTTGCTGCTGGCCGAACGCGGCGCTGACGTCAACGCACTTGGCCCCTACGCAACGCCGGCGCTGCACTGGATCGTGCGCATCGAAGATCACGAGCTCGCGCGTCGGCTGCTCGAGGCCGGCGCCGATGCCAATCTGCGCACCGGCCTCGACGTTAGCGCGCTCAGTCTGGCGATCGAGAATGGCGATCTGCCGATGGTGCAGTTGTTGCTCAAGTACAAGGCCGATGTGCATCAGGGCGACCGCACCGGCGAAACACCGCTGATGCAGGCCGCGCGCGCCGGATCGCCAGGTATTGTGCAGGCCTTGCTTGAACATGGCGCCAAAGTCGATGTGCGCGAACCCCACTATCAGCAAACTGCGCTGATGATCGGCGTGCGCTCGCGTTCTGCTGACGTCGTCAAGCTGTTGCTGAAAGCAGGTGCTGACGTGAATGTGCAGAGCCTGACAGGAGAACTGCCGCGTTTCCGTTTGCCGAGTGAAAGCGCCGCCTCTAAGGGCGTAGGCGTCAATCGTGGCGGCTGGCCCGAGCGTGGCCAGCGCGCGCCGGTACCAGGCGCCAAGACGCCGTTGCTCTATGCCACACGCGAAGGCGATCTCGCCATCACGCAACTGCTGGTGGCTGCCGGTGCCAACCTTGAACAGGCCGATGCCAATGGCACCACACCGTTGCTCAACGCGGTGCTCAATGCCACGGTGACGAGCCAGCGCGACCACAAGACCCAACACCTTGAAGTGGCCTACTACCTGATTGAACACGGCGCCAACATCAATGCCAGCGACTGGTACGGTCACACACCGCTGTGGGCTGCTGTCGATCTGCGTGACCTTGATGTATCGGGCCCCACGCGCGACAACGGCATCGACCGCGCCGCTGCCTTCGCGCTGATCAAGACCTTGCTGGAACGTGGTGCCGATCCGAACGCGCGCATCAAGGAACTGTCGCCTGATCATCGCTGGGTGACACGTCTTGGCAGTCTGTCGTGGGTGGATTTCACCGGGCAGACCGCGTTTTTGCGCGCAGCACTGTCTGGCGACGTGTCGACAATGAAGCTGTTGGTGGCGCATGGTGCCGATCCCAACATCCCCACCTTCACGGGCAGCACGCCGTTGATGGCGGCCGCAGGTGTCAACTGGACCGTTAGCCAGACTTACGACGAAGGCCCCGATGCGTTGCTGGAAGCAGTAAAGCTCGCGCATGAATTGGGCAACGACGTGAATGCGCAGAACGCGCTGGGATTTGCCGCTATTCACGGTGCGGCCAATCGCGGCTCTGACAATATCATTCGTTGGCTCGCCGCCAACGGCGCCAGACTGGATATCACTGACAAAATCGGGCGCACGCCGGTGATCTGGGCGCATGGTGTATTCCTGGCCACGCACCCGCCGGTTGATCGACCGCAAACAGTGGCGTTGATAGAAGCGCTGAAACAGCAACAGAACTAACCCAGGCACCACTGGCACAGCACATCCCCAGCCATTGAAAGGAGAACAACAATGAATGCCGCAACAAGCATGAGAAAACTGGTAATGGTTGGCACAGGCCTCGCGCTGTCGCTGCTGACGTGCATCGCGCTGGCCCAGCCTGAAGGCACGCCGATGCCAGCTGGCATCCGCTGGGGCTCCGAGATCAAACCCGAAAAAGGTGTGGAGATTCGCAGCTATAAATTTGAACCAACCGGCGAAATGCTGCCTTATGCCGTGTTCGTGTCATCGAAAATAAAACCTGGTGACAAGGCGCCGCTCATCGTCGCGCTGCGCGGCTTCACCGGCACCACGCTGACCATCGTGCGCGGCACTGCAGTGGATCTGGCCGAAGCCGGCGGCTACATTCTGGTGGGAGCAATCGGCTACAACAATCGCGCCGGCTTCGGCGTGGCTGCACGGCCGCCGCGTGCGCCAACTGCTGGCGCCACACCGCCGCCCGCGCCAGCTGCCGACCGGCCGCAGCCACCAATGGTAGGTGGCACTGCCGAAACTGATCCGGCCAAGGTCACTGCCTAC
>CANCGR010000452.1 GCA_947377625.1 Gammaproteobacteria bacterium
TCTTGCGCCCTGGAGTTGTGTATGTCTGCAGTCTGTCACCAGCACCACCGCTTGTTGTTGCGCTGGCGTTGCGCTTTGCTCGCCGGTGCAATGTTGCTGCTTGCCGTTGCTGCGGCACAGGCCGCTACTGCCACCTTCACTGTGGTCGATCAGCATGGTGTGCCGCTCGAACAAGCGGTGATTACCCTTGCTTCACCCGCCATTGCCGCAGAAAAGCCGGCAGCGGTGACGCATTTGATGGATCAGGCGGGCAAGCGTTTCGTGCCCGATGTGATCGCCATCAACAAAGGCGACTCCATCCGTTTTCCCAACAGCGACGACATTCGCCATCACGTTTATTCGTTTTCGGTGCCGCTGACGTTTGAATTGCCGCTCTACAGTGGCGAGCCGGAAAATCCCGTGCGTTTTCGTGAAGCCGGCACGGTGGTGGTAGGTTGCAATATCCACGATCGCATGAAGGGCTATATCTACATCGTTGATGGCGCCCGCCATGCAGTGACTGTCAAAGGCATGGCCACTTTTGCCGACCTGCCGGCAGAAACACTGACTCTCACCATTTATCACCCGCAGGCTGCCAGCGACCCGGCGCTGACTGTGCAAATCAAAGCGGGTGAGCTGGCCAACCTGCGACCCTACCAGATTGAGCTGAAGACAAACGCCGAACCCAATACTGCCGCGATGAGTGAACTGGAGAAAAAATTCCAGCTGCTGCGCCACGGCGCACATCAGGATATGCATCACCAGTGAGATACCTGCCCGCCTTGAGCTTTCGTCACAAGATCCTGCTATTGCTGGTCGCCTGCATGTGCTTGTCGCAGCTGGTGACGATGCTGGCCACCCTGGTGACAACAGAGCGCACGGTACGCCAATCGGTCAACGAAGATCTGCTGGTGGCCGAGCGCACCTTTGACCAATTGTTTGAGCAGCGCTTCTACCAGTTGTCGGAATCCGTGCAGGTGCTGGTGGATGACTTTGGTTTTCGTTCTGCACTCGCTTCGCAGGACTCACCGACCATTGTCTCGGCGCTGGAGAATCACGCTGAACGTGCGCACGCGTCGATTGCGGTGTTTCTTGATCCAGCCATCAACGTCAGCGCCAGCACGCTGCCAGCGGGCAACTGGGCCAGTCAGGATTCCTGGCTCAACCTCGTGCGCGCCATCAAGAAGGATGACTACGTGTTGGCCACGCTGGCCCTGCAAGACAGTTATTACCAGGTCGTGGTAGTGCCGGTAATGGCGCCCGACAAAATTGGCTGGATCTTGATGGGCTTTCGCATCGACGACACCTTGGCGGCAGAATTCCGCGAGCTCACTGGCCTGCATATTTCGTTTTTTGATCCGACCAGACCTGCCCTTAACGACATTGTTTCCACACAGAAGCCGGCCGATGAACAACAACTGCTGACCTTGCTGCGCGCCAAAGGCATGTTTACCGCAGAAAGCGATGGCGCCAGTGAAATGCAATTGGGCAAGGACGCTTTTCTGACGCGTCTGCACCTGTTGGCCGGTGGCAGTAGCACGCTGTTTGCCGTGTTGCAGAAATCGCTTGAGCTGGAGATGCAACCCTACCGTGAGCTGGAACAACACCTCATCATGCTGTTTGGCGTGGTGCTGTTGATTGCCGTGCTGGCAGGGCTGGTGATTGGCCGCAACCTGATTGCGCCAATTCGCCAACTGGCGGCGCAGGCAGAACGCATCGGTACCGGCAATTACACGGTGGAGATCCAGATCGATTCAACTGACGAACTCGGCCAGCTGGGCAGCACACTCAATGCCATGCAGCTGGAAATTTCACGACGCGAATTCCGCATCTTGCACCAGACCCAGCACGATGACCTCACTGATCTTCCCAACCGCTATCTGGTGCAGGACCGCATCGCCGGCACCATCAATCGTGCCGAGCGCAGTCTTGCCAAATTCACTGTGGTGATGCTGGATATCTCGCGCTTCAAGAAGGTCAACGACACACTCGGCCATCACATTGGCGATGTGCTGCTCAAGGAAACTGCCAACCGTTTGCTGCGCCGGCAACGCAAATGCGACACCGTTGCCCGCATGGGCGGTGACGACTTTCTGCTGCTGCTGGAAAACACCGATCTTGCTACCAGCATGCAGCTGGTAAAGACCGACATATTGCCGCTGCTGACCAGTGCGCATCAGCTCGACAATGTTGAAATCTCGGTGAAGTTCAACTGTGGTTTTGCCGAATATCCCACCCACGCCGAAAGTGCGGTCTCGTTGCTGCGTCGCTGCGAAATTGCGCTGTATGAAGCCAAAACCAGCCATTCCGGCATTGCTGTGTATGAGGAAGGCCGCGATGAGAGTCATCGCCGTGAACTGGCCATCGTCAGTGACATTGACAAGGCCATGAGTGGCGGTCAGCTGCGGTTGTTCTACCAACCCAAACTCAAGCTCGGCAGCGGTGAAATCACCCAGGCCGAAGCCCTGGTGCGTTGGGTACATCCGACCTTCGGTTTTCTGCCACCCGATGAATTCATCTCGATACTGGAGCAGACCGGCAACATCAACAAGCTGACGCAGTGGGTGCTCAATGAAGCGGCACGTCAGTGCAGTCAGTGGCTGGAGCGCAACATCGATCTAACGCTGGCGGTGAATTTGTCGGCGCTGGATTTGCTGGAGCCGCTCTTGCTGGAACAGATCAACCGCGTTGTGCAGGTGCACAACATCAAGCCGCGCCATCTGATGCTGGAAATCACCGAGAGCGCCATCATGCAGGATCCGAAAGCGGCCAGCAGCGTGCTGCGTCAACTGCAACAGTCGGGCTACCGCATTGCCATCGATGATTTTGGCACCGGCTATTCCTCGCTGGCGCAGCTCAAGCGACTGCCGGTGGGCGAGCTCAAGATCGACAAATCCTTTGTGCTGAATCTGACGCCGTCGTCGCAGGATTCAGTGATTGTGAAATCCACCATAGAACTGGCGCACTCGATGAATCTGGAAGTGGTGGCTGAAGGCGTGGAAACCGAGGAGAGCCTGCTGCTGTTGCAATCATTCGGTTGTGATACCGGCCAGGGCTACTTCATCAGCAAGCCGATGGCGGCTGCCGATTTTGAAGTGTGGCTAAAGAACAACCGCGAACGCTTCCTGGTATTCAAGCAAGCTGCAGCGTGAGGGAGAGATGATGAAAACGATATTGGGCAGAGCAAGAATTTTGCTGACGCTGACCCTGTTTGGGTTGGCGCTGCCAGTGCTGGCTGACAGCAGGATTCTTGCCACCGGTGGTGCCTCCACCATTGAAGGCGCTGCCGGCGGCGGCATTGTGCCGTGGGCTGTGCTGGCCGGCTATGGTTCGCAAGGTGAGTGGGGTGCGGCTGCTTTCAATACCGAAATTTCGCTGAGTGACTATTCGCTCAATGCCAAAGGGGTCGCGGCCAGCTACGACAACCGCAT
>CANCGR010000453.1 GCA_947377625.1 Gammaproteobacteria bacterium
CGTGGAGATCTATTACAACCTGGATGTGGGCCATGACATCCATCTCACGGCCGACTACCAGCGCATCACCAACCCTGCCTACAACGCCGATCGCGGGCCGATCAATTTTTTCGGGTTTCGCCTGCACACGGAGTTTTGAAAGCCTGGCACAGTGCAACCACTGAAACAGCCACAATGGCTGCAACCTGACAGTTGTTACAGCAAAACGATCGACTGATCAGGTATCGCGCTCTAAAATGCCCGGGTATTCGGGGAGTAGCTTCACTTCCTTTCACGTGATTAATACTCCAAGGAATAGTGATGGAAGCCCTGCTCGTCTCCACTGGCGTTGTCGCCCTCGCTGAAATCGGCGACAAGACCCAACTGCTCGCCTTCATTCTTGCGGCGCGTTTCAAGAAACCACTGCCCATCATCCTTGGTATTCTGGTTGCGACCATCGTCAATCACGGCCTGGCTGGCGCACTGGGTGCATGGATTACCAGTGCGGTAAGTCCGGAAATCCTGCGCTGGGTGTTGGGAGTATCGTTCATCGGCATGGCGATCTGGACGCTGATCCCCGACAAGATCGAAGACGAAGAAACCCAGGTCGCCAAACGCCTCGGCGTATTTGGCGCCACGCTGATCACTTTCTTCCTGGCCGAAATGGGTGACAAAACCCAGATAGCCACGATCGCGATGGCTGCGCATTACGGCACGCCGGTGCTGGTGGTAATTGGCACCACCCTCGGGATGCTGATCGCCGATGTGCCGGCGGTATTCATTGGTGACAAACTGTCTGCCAAAATTCCGATGAAGCTGGTGCACTCGATTGCTGCTGCGATTTTCGCACTGCTGGGCGTTGCCACGCTGCTGGGCGCCGGCGCCAACTTTGGCATTTGAAGAAACCATGATGCATAACGACAACAATCAACTTGCCACACTGAGTCACGAGCACACTTTCGACCTCGGTAATCAGGCAGCCGAACGCGGCACGCGTCTGGTGATGTGGATTACCGCCGCGATGATGGTGGTCGAGATTGTCGCGGGCTGGTGGTACAACTCGATGGCCTTGCTGGCCGACGGCTGGCACATGAGTTCACATGCGGTAGCCATTGGTCTGTCGGCAGTGGCTTATTCCACTGCCCGTCGCTATTCAAAAGATCCGCGCTTCGCGTTCGGCACCTGGAAGATCGAAATACTCACCGGGTTCGCCAGTGCAATCTTCCTGCTGGGCGTGGCGGCGATGATGTTGTTCGGTTCGATCGAGCGCTTTTTTTCACCGCAACAGATTCATTACCAGGAAGCGCTGGTAATTGCCGCACTTGGCCTGGCTGTCAACATTGTGTGTGCACTGATTCTTGGCAAGGCCCATCACCATGATCATGGTCACGATCACGGCCATGGCCACTCGCATGACTCTGCTCATGATCACTCGCAGCATCACGACCTCAATCTCAAGTCCGCTTATATTCACGTGATCAGCGACGCAGCTACTTCCGTGCTGGCGATGCTGGCACTGGTGGGCGGCTGGATCTATGGCTGGTCATGGCTGGATCCGGCCATTGGCTGCGCCGGCTCCGTGCTGGTGGCTATGTGGGCCAAAGGCCTGATTGTCGATACCGCCAAGGTATTGCTGGATCGTGAAATGGATCACCCGGTCGTCGACGAGATTCGCGAAGTGGTGGAAGCGGCAACGCTTTCTGGCACCACACAAATCACCGACTTGCATGTGTGGCGCGTCGGCAAGCAGGTCTATTCCTGTGCGCTCACCGTGCTTACTGACGATGCCACGCTCACACCCGGGCATATACGCCAGCGGCTGGCGGTGCATGAGGAAATCGTGCACTCGACCATCGAAATTCATTTCACTCCCCAGTTGTCGGTGCCCAGTTGATGATTGCACGCGCTGCACCGGGATTCCTCTTCAGCCATCTGCTGTTGCCAATGGCAGTCTTTGGTCTGGTCGCGCTCGGACTGGAGCTGAGTTCGATCGATACGATGATTACCGATCTGATCTATGCGATGGGCGACAACGCCTGGCCGCTGCGCGATGCCTGGGTGACCAGCACGCTGATCCACAACGACGGCCGCAAGCTGGTGACGGTGTTTGCCGTGTTGTTGTTGTTGCTGCTGACGGGCAGTCATTTCATGCCGGCGCTCAAACCCTTGCGTAAAGGCCTGTGGTACCTGGTGGCATCCACCGTTGCGGCTGCGCTGGTGATCAACCTGCTCAAGCGAGCCACGCATGTGGATTGCCCCTGGGATTTGCTGCGCTATGGCGGCGACTTCCCCTATATCAAGAAATTTGCCGCGCATCCGAAGGGCTTCCAGACTGGCGCCTGTTTCCCGGCCGGCCATGCCAGCGCCGGCTATGCCTGGTTTGGTCTTTACTATTTTGCACGTGATCTTTACCCACGCTGGCAGCGGCTGGCATTGGGCAGTGTGTTGCTGCTCGGCGTGGTATTCGGCATAGGCCAGCAGCTGCGCGGCGCCCATTTCCTGTCGCACGATGTGTGGACACTGGGCTTGTGCTGGTTATGTGCCACACTCGTCTATCTTGCGTTCGGCAAGCTCAATAACCGCGTTTGACTCAATCTGCGGCAACCCTTTACTGTTTCTTTACCGATGAATGGTAGTCTTTATTAAGACAAATCATGAATTACCGGAGAATCAAGCGTGAGCAAACGCAAGATCATCATCATCGAAGACGAACCAGACATCCTGGAAGTGCTCAGCTACAACCTGCGCCGCGAAGGGTTTGAAATTCTGGCCTGCACGGATGGCTCCCAGGGTCTGGCCATGGTCAAACGCGAGAAGCCCGATCTGGTACTGCTCGACCTCATGCTGCCTGGCATGGACGGCGTGGAAATTTGCACCGCCATCAAGAAAAATCCCGACACCCACAACACCCTCATCATCATGGTCACCGCCAAGGGCGAAGAAAGCGACATCGTGCTGGGCCTGGGCGTGGGCGCCGACGACTACATCAGCAAGCCGTTCAGCCCGAAGGAGCTGGTGGCGCGCGTCAAAGCCGTGCTGCGCCGAGGCGTGCTGATGGAAACCCAGGCCCCGCAGGAAACCGTCAAACTGGGCGAGCTGGTCATTGATTCGGTCAAATACCGGGTGACCTATGCCGGCCGCGAAATAAAACTGACCGCCACCGAATTCCGCATCCTGCAGTATCTGGCCAGCCACCCGGGCCGCGTCTTCACCCGTGAACAGCTGCTCAACCATGCCCTGGGTGATGATGTGGTGGTGGTTGACCGCAACATTGACGTGCACGTGCGCGGAATCCGCAAAAAGCTTGATGTAGAACCACCACCAATAGAAACAATTCGCGGCGTCGGTTATAGAATGGCCGACCCCCTATGAAACGATAGTGCTCGCGTGAATCCGCTCAAATCGTCCTTTTTCTGGCGCATGGCGATCA
>CANCGR010000454.1 GCA_947377625.1 Gammaproteobacteria bacterium
GAGCCAACGCAAGGGCTGGATGACATCAATCGCAGTCGCGTTCGCTATTTCCTTGAACATCTGGCCAGCCAAACCACGACTACGGTGCTGATGGCCAGCCATCGCGAAGATGAGTTTCTTTCCCTGTTCACCCAGCACATACATCTGGGCTGAATAAACGAAGTAGATGCGCCTGCGGCGTTCGAAGCCCCCTACACAAGAACTTCGAAACTATTTACCCGGTAGCGCAAAAGCCTGTTCATAAAAAGAAAAACCCCGGATAACCGGGGTTTTTATCAACTGGCGGAGAGAGAGGGATTCGAACCCTCGATGAGTTTTACCCCATACGCCCTTAGCAGGGGCGCGCCTTCGGCCTCTCGGCCATCTCTCCAAATTGAGCGCGGCATATTACCACACGCTCGCTCAATAACCAGTGCAACTACACGACTCTTGTTAGCCGTTTATTAGTCGTTTCCTGCACCGGATTTTACGGCGCCTCCTTCGTTTTCCTTACGAATGCGTTCGTAAATTTCTTCCCTGTGCACAGCCACGTCCTTGGGAGCGTTCACTCCGATACGGACCTGGTTGCCTTTTACGCCCAAAACCGTAACGGTGACATCATCGCCAACCATCAAAGTCTCACCTACACGCCTGGTCAAGATTAGCATTACAGCCTCCACTCACTACCTGCACCCGGTTTCCTTTCAGGATTCCCTTCGGTGCCAACTCTACTTAAATGCAATCATTTCCTGTTCATGTCAGTCACTTCATGAGTGACTGTGTTCATGCCAGAGCGGATTGCCCCTTGTCTTAACATCAAGCCGGATCTTTCAGCCCAAATGCAGAATGCAGTGCCCGAACCGCGAGTTCGAGGTACTTTTCTTCAATTACAACTGAGATCTTTATTTCTGAAGTGGTGATCAATTGGATGTTAATTGACTCTGCCGCCAGGGCTCCGAACATCTTGCTGGCGATGCCTGCATGCGAGCGCATGCCGACTCCGACCAGGGAGACCTTGGCTACTTTGTTGTCCACTTCTACTTTTTCAGCACCAAGTTCCTTGGCTACTTTTTCAAGAATGCGTGCAGCTTTGTCTGTGTCTTTGCGCTGCACTGTGAAAGTAATGTCATTGGTACGGTTAATACCTACGTTCTGCACGATGACATCAACTTCGATATTGGCTTCACTGATGGGCCCGAATACGCGGTAGGCCATGCCTGGCACATCCGGTACCGCACGAATACTCAATTTGGTCTCATCACGAGTAAAGGCAATGCCGGAGATAATTGGATTTTCCATCTTGCTATTTGCAACCTCTGAAACAATTAATGTACCTGGACCATCTTCGAAACTGGACAAGACCCTGAGCGGGACGTTGTATTTGCCGGCAAATTCAACCGAGCGAATCTGCAGCACTTTTGCACCCAGACTGGCGAGCTCCAGCATTTCTTCGAAAGTGATGCGATCCAGCCTTCTGGCTTCGGGTACAACGCGGGGATCGGTGGTGTAAACGCCATCTACGTCAGTATAGATCTGGCATTCATCCGCTTTCAGTGCGGCAGCGAGCGCCACACCAGTAGTGTCAGAACCGCCACGGCCCAGCGTCGTGATGTTGCCGTCTTCATCGACGCCCTGGAACCCTGCCACTACTACTACGCGGCCGTTGTTGAGGTCAGTACGGATATTGGCATCATCAATACTGACTATGCGCGCTTTGGTGTAGGCACTGTCAGTGAGGATGCGTACCTGACTGCCGGTATAGGAACGGGCGGGGATGCCGATGTTCTCGAGCGCCATGCACAACAGGGCAATTGTTGTCTGCTCACCGGTTGACAGCAGCACGTCCATTTCACGGGGTGAGGGTTCTTTCTGCAAATCGTGCGCCATGGCAACGAGATTGTTGGTGACGCCACTCATAGCCGATACCACTACTACCAGCTGGTGACCTTCGGCCCGGTATTTTTCGATTTTGTTGGCGACATTGCGGATTCGGTCAATCGAACCTACAGATGTCCCGCCGTATTTCTGAACTATTAAAGCCATTTAATTACTGCCATCCCGCACTTTCGGATCAGTATTACTTCCATTAATTGTATTTTGCCACTACTTCAGACATTGCTCTACAGGACAAAGTCCCAATTTGTCTAAAGCGTGACCCCGAGCAATGGTTTGGCTGCCGCCAAGGCAGCCGTGAGTCCTTCAACATTGGGGCCACCTGCCATTGCAAGATCAGGTCGCCCACCGCCTTTGCCGCCCACGTGCTCGGCCAATTTGTTGACAAGGTCACCGGCTTTTATGCGGCCGGTCAGATCAGCAGTAACGGCAACCGCCACACTGACTTTACCTGCGTCTTTGACTGCCAGCACGATCACACCGGAGCCAATTTTGTTTTTCAGCTGCTCTGCGGTATCGCGCAAGGCTTTGCTGTCGATGCCTTCAAGTTCCGCCACCAGCACTTTCACGCCGTTGACGAGTTCGGTGCGAGTCAGAAGCTCATCGCCTGCAGTCGCTGCCAGCTTGGCTTTGGCTTGTTGCAGTTCTTTCTCCAGCAGTTTGGTGTCTACCAGCGCTTGCTGGACTTTTTCCAGCACGTTGGCTGGCGAGGCTTTCAACAGCTGCGCGATTTGATGCAGCTTGTTGTCATTACGTCGCACCATCTCCAACGCATTGCGGCCTGTCACGGCTTCAATACGACGCACACCGGCAGCAATGCCGGATTCCTGGTAGATACGGAAAAAACCGATATCACCAGTGCGCTGCACGTGTGTGCCTCCGCATAATTCAAGCGAAAAAACGGCAGCGCCGCTTTGACCCATGCTAACTACACGCACTTCACTGCCGTATTTTTCACCAAACAACGCCATGGCACCCAGCTTGCGGGCATCATCAATCGCCATTACTTGTTTGTTGACTTCAGCATTAGCGAGGATCTGGGCGTTGACGATATTTTCAATCTGTTCGATTTCGGCATCGGATACCGGTTTGTTGTGTGAGAAATCAAAGCGCAGGTAACTGGCATTCACCAATGAACCTTTCTGGGAAACATGATCACCCAGTACTTCACGCAAGGCGGCATGCATCAAATGGGTGGCGCTATGGTTGAGCATGGTGGCCGCGCGCAACTGTGCACTTACCTCAGCTTTGACCTCGCTGCCATTGGCCAGTGTGCCTTGTTCAAGTGTGCCGAAGTGAAGATGGTAGTTGCCTTGCTTGCGGGTATCTTCGACCACAAAGCGGCCTTGTTCGTCTAACAGGATGCCTTTGTCACCTGTTTGTCCGCCACTTTCGGCATAGAACGGTGTGTTGGCCAGCAATACCACGCCACTCTGGCCGGCACTGAGTTGCTCAACGACAGCGCCATCACGATAAAGCGCCACAATGCGAGCCGGGGCATCCAGCAATTCATAGCCCTGGAATTGGGTTTCGGCG
>CANCGR010000455.1 GCA_947377625.1 Gammaproteobacteria bacterium
CGCTCGATATAGAGCTGCGGCGGTACTATCACAAAAGCCCCGAACACCAGCGGCAGCAACAGACGCCGCGCACGTTCGCACAACAATTGCCACGCGCCGCGCCGACCCAGGGCCAGATAAACGCTGGCACCGGCGATAACAAACAACAAGGGCATGCGCAGCCGGTGCGCGATGTCCATCGGCAGCTCCAGTGACCTGACGGTGTTGGCATCCACGATGTGCCAGCCCCAGCCGACGAATAACATGCCCGTGTGATACATGAACAGGAAACCGATGGCGATAACACGCAACCAGTCGAAGAAATACCAGCGTGGCCTGGTAGTGGTGATTGATGCAGTAGTCATGGCAGCTCCGTCGCAGTGAGGTGGACGCTGTCATGATCAAGGCACTGCGCTGTACGCGCAGCGCTTATGGGGCAAGCGGGATTTTCTTGCCGAGCAGCGCCAGTGCGGCATCCTTGAAACGCCGGCTCAACCGCAGTTGCTGGCCGCCTTTCAAAGTGACTTCGTAGTCGCCCTTGAACAACGGCTCCAGCGTGGTGATGGCGTCGATGTTGACGGCTGCCGACTTGTGGATGCGCACGAAACGCTGCGGATCAAGTTGTGCCAGCAGTTCCTGCAAGGTGCGGCGCAAGCTATGGCGTTGGCCGTCGAGATGCAGACGCACGTAGTTGTCATCGCTTTCCAGCCAACGTATCGCGCTGGCATCAATCACCTGCAGTCGTTCGCCGATCGGCACCACCAGTCGCGTCAATGGCGCACGCGCTTGTTGCAACGCGCGTGCGGCTGCCAGTGCAGCGCCGATGCCCGTACCGCCGGCAAGCCTTGCTCGCACCCGCGCCAAGGCCAGCTGCAAACGTGGTTTGTCGTAAGGCTTTAACAGATAGTCGAGCGCGGCCAGTTCAAACGCCTTGATTGCATACTCATCGAATGCGGTGACAAACACGATCAAAGGCGCGCTGTTCTCCTCAAGCTGCGCGGCGATTTCCAAACCGCTCAAGCCTGGCATCTGGATATCGAGCAAGACCACATCCGGCTGATGGGCTACGATCTGCTGCAGCGCATCAACGCCGTCAGCGGCTTCGCCGACCAGCACAATGTCCTCATGCTCGACCAGCCAGCGCGCCAGCTTGAGTCGGGCCGGTGCTTCGTCATCGACGATCAGCACCTTGATCATGGCGACGGCCCGGTGACAGCGATGGTGATAGTCACGACGAAGCGCTGCTGCTGCCGCGTCGCCGTCAGCGTGGCACGCTCGCCATAATGCACCTGTAAGCGCTCGCGGCAGTTGCGCAGGCCGATGCCGTTGCCGGCCACTGTCACATCCGGCACAGGTTCATTGGCAACGCTCATTGTCAAAACCCCATCGGCGAAGGCGGCAATGACTTCGATATGTACGGGCGTCAGTGAAGGTTCGACTGCGTGCTTGAAGGCATTTTCCAGCAACGGCTGCAGCAACAGGATCGGCACCGGCACGGCCAGCGCCGCCTCGTCGATTTTCCATACGAGCTGCACGCGCGCCGCGAAACGCGCCACCATGATGTCGGCATAGAGTTGCAGCAAATGCAGTTCTTCCCGCAACGGCACGCTCGACACGGACTCGGTCGACAGGAACACACGCAGTAATCCGGCCAGACGGCTCAGCAGCGCATCGGCCTGATCGGGATCGGTGTGGATCAATGCGGAAATGGTGTTCAAGGTGTTGAACAGAAAATGCGGATGCAGTTGTGTCTTCAGTTGCTGCAGCCTGGCATCAATCAATGCTTGTTGTATCGCGTGCAGTTGCACCTGCTGTTCACGCCAGGCCGCGAAGGAATGGACGCCAAACAACACGCCCAGCCACAGGCTCAGAAACAGCGCCAACTTCAGCATCTCATACAGCCACACCTGCAGCCATGGCTCATGCTCATAGTGCAGACCGAACCAGGCATAGACGCCATGGCGGATGCCATAGGCCAACACGGTGAATACGGCCGCGATCAACGGCAACCACTGCATGTGCTGCCAGTACCAGCGCAAGGGTGAGTTCGACAAGTACTGCTGACCAAGGCCACAGCGCAACAGCACGGCCAGCAGACCGGTACACACCAGCGCCGACGAACCTTCCCACAGCACCGGCTGCCACCACAGTACGTAGATGTTGTGCCAGTTGTCGTGCTCCGCTACCAGAATCATCAGCAACCAGAACAGGCTCCACATCGCCAGCAACGGTCGTCGCAAGCCCGAAGGCCAGGTTTTCATGATGGAAACATCGGGATTCAACATGGCCCGATTATAGGCAGTGATTACCGGCCCTGCACAAGGTGTGGGGCAAGCGGGACGGATGCCGGGCAAGCGCATGGCCTTGCACCTGCGCGGCACCCACAATGTCATCGCCAGCAATAACGCCGATAGCGTAATCTGCTTGCGGGCATTGGCTACCCGGCACGGCCAATGAGAACCCTGCCAATGACAACGATGCCAATAAGAACCTTGAGAGGGCTGCGGTGAATACGATCCAGAATTTCAACTCCAGGCTGCGTGTCGCACAACGTGTATTTGGCACAGTGTTGGTTTTTTCCGCCTTGACGATGAGCATTGGACTGCCCTGCGCCGACGCGCAATCCGTAGCGACGGCTACATCACCACAGCCCTTCAGCATGACCCGCAGCGATCCCGCACTCGATGCTCTTATCGCCCCCGATGCACAACTGAAGACGATTGCCGCCGGCTTCGGCTTTATCGACACCCCTGTGTGGATCAAAGGCCAGGCTGGCGCCGAAGGCTATCTGCTGGCCAGCAGCATCATCGACAATGTCGTTTACAAAGTCACACCCAATGGCAAGACCTCGGTATTCCTCGACAAGGCCGGCTACAGCGGCGATGACTTCAACAACGACGGCAAGTTTGCGTCGATTGGCCGCATGCATGTGCTGTTGATGGGCCCCGGCTGTGTGGCGGTGGATGCACAAGGCCGCCTCATCTGGTGCGCAGGTCAGGATCGCGCCATCAAACGACTCGAGAAAGATGGCACTCGCACCGTGCTGGCCGACAAGTTTGACGGCAAACGCTTCAATGGCCCCAACGATGTGGCCATTGCTGCCGACGGTGCCATCTACTTCACTGATTCAGACGTTGGCTTGCGCGGCGGCATCAATGGCGGTCTCGCGCAAATGCCCAACTCGGTGTTTCGCCTGAAAGACGGCAAAGTCACGCTGGTGGTGAGCCGCGAACAGCTCGGTACAGAACCCAATGGCATCGCACTGTCGCCGGATGACAAATATCTGTATCTGTCGGCAGGCACGATGGCACCTGATCCAAAGATCATGCGTTATCCGGTGAAAGCAGATGGCAGCGTTGGCGCTGGTGAAATATTCACGCACGGCCCCGGCATTGGCGACGGCATGAAAACCGAT
>CANCGR010000456.1 GCA_947377625.1 Gammaproteobacteria bacterium
TACAAGATCGCCCAGTTCCGCAAGGCTGGCATGGCGATCCCGGCCTGAACATGAATCCTGTCATTTCACCAATCAACTACAGGTAAGCACATGAATCCCATCGGCGCCATCAGTCCCATGAACATCAACAAGGTGCTCGACCAGATCCGCACCAACTCCCGCAACATGCTGGGCAGCGATGTTCCCAAAACCACCAAAGCCGATTTTTCGAGCTTGCTGGAAAATTCGATCAACAAGGTCAATTCCATGCAGCAGGAAGCCGACACACTGAAGAATTCCTATGAAATGGGCGCGCCTGATCTTGATCTGCCCACCGTGATGATCGCGATGCAGAAATCGTCACTGGCGTTTGAAGCCGTGACGCAGGTGCGCAACAAATTCCTGAGTGCCTATCAGGAAATCATGAGCATGCCGGTTTGAGTTTGGCTTTCCTGACGACGACTCCTTTCCCAGCCCACATCACGCGACACTGACGAGCCATGGCCAATACAACACTGACACCTTCCAATGCTCTCGCTCAACTGACTTCACTCAGCCAGTTGAGCATCTTCAGGCAAATCGGCTTCATGCTGGTGTTCGCTGCCAGCATCGCATTAGCCTTCTCGATCGTAATGTGGTCGCGCGATGAAGAATTCACGGTGCTCTACCCGGAAGCCACGCCGCAAGACAACGCCGACATGGTTAACATGCTGGAACAGAGCCAGATCAAGTACCAGATTGATTCGCGCTCCGGCCTGGTATCGGTGGCCTCCACCCAGTTGCAGCAAACCCGCCTGATGCTGGCCAATCAAGGCCTGCCGCGCACTGCGCACCCTGGCTACAAGGGCATGGACGAAGGCTCGGTAATCGGCACCAGCAATTTTGTTGAACAGACCCGCTACAACCGGGCGCTGGAACAAGAGCTGGTGACCACCATCAAACTGATTCGCGGTGTGCGTGATGCGCGCGTGCATCTGAGCATTCCCAAACAGACTTCGTTTGTGCGCAATGGCAACAAGCCCAGTGCGTCGGTGATGCTCGACCTGGTAGGCAGCCAGAGCATCAGTGACAACCAGATTGCCGGTGTTGCCCATCTGGTGTCGGCCAGTGTCGCCGGCATGGATGCCACGGATGTTTCCATCGTCGACCAAAAAGGCACGCTGCTGTCGCGCCAGCATGATGCTGACTTCCAGAGCAGCGCCGAACAAGTGCAATTCACCCGCTCACTGGAACAGGAATACAGCCAGCGCATTCTGCATATCCTGACGCCGATGGTGGGTGAAGGCAAAGTCAAAGCGCAGGTGAGTGCAGATCTCAACTTCACGATTACCGACACCACTGAAGAAAACTACAACCCCTCCACCACCGTGCTGCGCAGCGAGCAGTTGCAGCAGGAAAACCGCGCCACTGCTGCCGCCCCTCTGCCCGGTGATTTGACGCAGACCGCTCCCAACGGCCCGGCCGGTGCCGCCGCACAAACCCCGGGTGATACCAACGCCACCAACAACCAGAGTCGCGTCAACGCCACGCGCAACTACGAAATCGATCGCAGTGTCAGTCATCATCGCAATGTGCCTGGTGCAGTCACACGCTTGTCGGTAGCAGTGGTAGTGGACTTGCAACCACCGCCAATCCTCAACCCTGAAACGGAACAATATGCGCCGGCACCTGCATTGACGCCGGCCCAGATCACCGAAAAAGTCACCAAGTTCACCCGCCTCGTCAAAGACACTATCGGCTTCAGCGAAGCGCGCGGTGACAGCGTCAATATCATCAGCGACACCTTCACCCAGGACGCTGCACTGATGGAAAGCACACCGCAGCCGATCTGGGAGCAAGCCTGGGTGTGGCGACTGGCCAAACTGGTAGGCGCCAGCGTTGTGGTACTGATAATCATCTTCACGATATTGCGCCCGGCCATGACCAGCGTGCTCAAGCCGTCTGTCACCGTCACCCAGACTCAGGCAGCACCGCAAATCGGCAGCTCCACACTCCACGTGCAGTTGGCACCGGAAGACGCACAGCAAAAACTGCCGCTGCGTTCAGCCTATGACGAAAACCTGCAGCTGGCGCAGAACCTTGTCAAAAACGAGCCGGCACGTGCCGCACGCATGATCAAAGAATGGGTAGCCAATGATTAGAGCAGCCATGAACAACAACGATTCGATAAGCCGCTGGGAAACCCCGCATCTGCTTGATCTGCCGGTCAAGGAAGAAATCAACGCGGAAACACTGGAAGAATTGCGCGACAACGCCGTCAAGCACGGCTACGCCGAAGGCTACCAGCAAGGTGTGCGCGAGGCTGAACTGTTGCTGACCCGGCGCATGCACGATCTGGAAAGTCTGCTGCATGCACTGGCTGCCCCCTATGCCGACCTCAATCAGCAGGTGCTCGACTCGTTGGTGGTGCTGGCCAGCAAGATTGCGCGCTCACTGGTCAAACGTGAACTGCACACTGCGCCCGACACCATCATGGCGCTGGTGCGCGACACCATTGCCATGCTCAACATGCCAACCAGCATCGTCAATCTGCATCTGCATCCCGAAGATGCCAGACTCTTGCTGGAACTCACCAACACCTCTACTGAAAACAACCGCTGGGTCATTATCGAAGACCTGATGATTGCGCGCGGCGATTGCAAGGTCAGCTGCCAGGATTCCATCGTCGACGGCAATCTCAAGAGCCGTATCGACGCCGTGATTACGCAGTTCCAGGGAGATGAACGTGGTTAATACTCCGCTTTACACAACATCAGAATCATCAAAAAACGCTGGAAAATTCCATTTCCTGCAAAGCAATCTCGACGAGTACTGCAGCAACGTGCGGCCGCCGATGTTGCCGGTGGAAGGCAAGCTGGTGCAGATGACCGGGCTCACGCTGGTGGCTGCCGGTTGCAAAGCTGCCATTGGCAGCCGCTGCCGTATTGAAACCACCTCGGGCACTTTCATTGATGCCGAAGTGGTGGGCTTCACTAATGAAAAACTGTTTCTGATGCCGATCGGTCGCGTGCAAGGGCTCAACCCCGGCGCGAAAGTGATTCCGCAACTGCGTTATCCGAAAGTCGGCGTCGGCCCCGAACTGCTGGGTCGCGTTATCGATGGCAGCGGTGACCCCATCGACAACCTCGGCGAAATCAAATGCCGCCACTTCAATCGCATGATCGGCCCGCCGATCAATCCGTTCGCGCGCCAGCCGATCACGCGTGTGCTTGACGTGGGTGTGCGCGCCATCAACGGACTTTTGACGGTCGGTCGTGGTCAACGTATTGGCTTGTTCGCAGGCTCCGGCGTGGGCAAGAGCGTGCTGCTGGGCCAGATGACCCGCCACACCGATGCTGATGTGGTGGTGGTTGGCCTGATCGGCGAACGTGGCCGTGAAGTGCGCGAATTTGTTGAAAACATTCTGGGCAAAGA
>CANCGR010000457.1 GCA_947377625.1 Gammaproteobacteria bacterium
CGATACTGCCTCTGCTGCATTTCCGAAGTGGACACCGTTTGCTGGCTCCACCTTTCGTGATGGCGGCCTCGATATTCTGGGGGCCGATGGCCCGCTGAAAGCGCTGCAATATGCGCCCGGTGCTGCGACGCTTGGAATGGCGATTGCGCAGGATGCCAGTGTGAATGTGTATGAGAAATTTGATCCCAAAGCCTATGAAGCACGCATCAAGGATGTGGTCTCACAAATCAGCGCCAACAGCACTGATCTTGATCGTTACCAGAAACGTGGCGGCAAGCTGATCTACTTCCACGGCTTGGTCGATGATTTCATTTCACCTTACAGTTCCATCCAGTATTACAACCGTTTGAAGACTCGCTATGACGACGCTGCGCTGGGCTCATTCCTGAAGTTCTACACCATTCCCGGCATGGGCCATGTCACCGGCGTGTTCAACGCCCGCGTTGCATCGCTGGAAGTGCTGGAAAACTGGGTGGAAAAAGGCGTGGCGCCGGGTGACTTGCTGGCGACTGATGCGAACAAGGACACTGCTGGCCGCACGCGGCCAGTATGCCAGTTCCCAATGTGGCCGCATTACGATGGCAAGGGCGACATCAATCAGGCGGCGAGTTTTAGTTGCGGGATGTGAGGGAAAGGAATGTGTGCATGCGTAATGTCGTTGATTGTTGTGCGTGCACACTGACTAAATGTTAGGCCCCTCGACGTCCAAAAAAACACAAAAATCAGTGTCTGGCGGCGCTGAACGCTCACGTCGTTCTCGCCATTTTGTGCGGCGCTAGAGAGCTTTGTCCCAATTCAGTACTACACAAGGAAGATCATATGAGTTCAGAGGCGATACAAATCTCACCAGCTGCAATTTCAGCTCTTGAGCGTGGAAAGAAGGTCGAAGCCATAAAAATAATCCGTATGGAAACCAACGCAGGCTTGAAAGAATCCAGCGACGCAGTTGATTTATTCCTGACCGCGAACCAACTTGTTCATGACAAGTGGAAAGCCCATACGAAGTGGTATGACGGCATGGTGGCAATATCTGTCTTTGCGGTTATTGCTGTAGTGCTTTCTTCCTTGCTGGTGACAGGGATAATGTCTGTGTTGGGAAAAGTATTGAGTTAGAAAATGGCTGTGCTCTTGCAAGCACAGCCAGCAGGATTGATGAAAAATATGGCGCCAAAGAAAGATATCGCCACTGGTGTGGTGCACAGTGTTCCAGAAGATTTGCGAACAACCCTTGTTGCCGACGTCGCTGTGCTGGAACTATGGGAGGGGCTTACACCTCTCGCACGTAACGAGTGGATTTGTTGGGTTGAAGATGCCAAGAAACCCGACACCAGACGCAAGCGAATAGCGAGGGTACGAACTGATCTCAACAACGGGAAGCGCCGGCCCTGTTGTTGGCCAGGCTGCCCGCACCGACGCGCTCTGGCATGAGCGTCAGCAAATGCGAACTGGTAAATGCGAAACAGAGTCGTATTGCATAGGCATTGAAATTCATCTGTGGATGCAATGAACGACATCACATCACTGAAAAGTCTCGGCCCCAAATCCGCACAAATGCTGGAGCGCGCGGGTATCACATCAGTAGCCCAGCTCAGGGTGTTGGGCACCGTTGAAGCCTTCGTGCAAACCAAGCGCGTTAATCCCGAAGCGAGTCTCAATCTGCTGTGGGCGTTGGAATCCGCGCTTACCGGGCAGCCTTGGCAAGAAGTGGCCCGCCAGCATCGCACAAGTCTTTTACTGGCTTTGGAAGAGCGGCAGAAATTTTTGTAAATCGGCAAATCCCAGCTAGATTGAGATCGACAAAAAGTAACTGCAAACCACGGAGGGTAGCGCAGGAGCTGGGCGATACCAGGCTTGATGCCTTCAGTTTCCGTAGTTACAATAACCTTGCATATTGCCTATGACCCCGCCAAGCGTTTGGCCACGCTGTTGCAGCGCGACCTGGATTTTGAAGATGCTCCCGTTGTTTTCATGGGCCCGCATCTTGAATTCGAAGATGTTCGCAAATACTACGGCGAAACTCGCATGATTTGTTATGGCTATCTCATTGGTCGACTGGTCGTGGTTGGTTATGTACAGCGAGAAAACTCCCGACATATTTTCAGCATGAGGAAAGCCAATGCCCGCGAAAAGAAAAGGACCGGTTCCCAAATTGGGCTCTGATCTTGAGCGTGTTGACGCGCATCGTATTCAGTCGCATGAATATGACGAGTTGCCTGAGCTTACTGACGAGATGTTGGCAAGAGCCACGGTGTACAAAGGTGGGCGGCCTAAACTGGCCAATCCCAAGCAGTTAATCACACTGCGTTTGCCGGCGGATGTCATTGCCAGTTGGCGTGCCACGGGGCCAGGGTGGCAAACCCGGATGGCGGAGAAAATCAGCAAGGGTCCAAGGAAAGCTGCCAGACCATGAGAGCGTGATCATCGGGTGCATCTCCTTTGGTGGAATGTTGGTTACGACATGGAGCTGTAATGGTCGTCAGTTACCATGATCGTAACTTGCTAATGTAGCGGTTGAAAAAGCGGCTGATAACAAAGAGAGGGAACCATGAAGATCAATCCAAGCCTGCATTTCAACGGATGCTGCAGAGCAGCCTTTGAAAAATACCAACGCGTTTTCGGTGGCACCTTGCAAACCATGCTGAGCTACGGCGATTCGCCGATGGCAGCACAAGTTGACCGCGCCTTTCATCACCACATCATGCATGCAACATTGCTGCTGGGCGATAGCGAACTCTCGGGTGCTGACGTGCAACCAGCGCATTACCGCAAGCCGCAAGGTTTCTCGATTACGTTGTCGTTGGAAGGCGTGGAACGCGCACGCGGTATTTTTGACGCGCTTGCGCAAGGCGGTGAGATAGGGTTCCCATTCCAGACCACCTTCTGGTCACCCGGCTACGGCATGGTGGTGGATGAATTTGGTATTCCATGGGAACTCAATGCCAGCTGAACCACGCTGTCAGTTCAGCAGCAGATGAGCGCGCTTGATTACAGCCCGGCTTCCTTCACGATGCTGGCGTCGATCATCTTTCCCAGCACTGCATTTGAACGAATCTCGCGTTTGGCTACCTCGGCAGCCCACGGTTCCATCTTGACCAATATCTCCTGCATGGCAGTTTGATCGAGGCGGGCCGGAAAGCGGAACTGCGACCACACATTTTCGATAGTCTTCACTGGTGTATTGATCGCTTTCGACAAAGCTGGCATGAACGGCGCCGGTGTCTTTTCCAGCTGACGTGACACTTCTGCAATGGATTTGACTGCCGAAACCAGCACGGCACGGCGTTCGGCATTGTTCAAAACGTTGGTGGTGGTGTTGAGATTGAAGCGTTCGAAATAGGCATTGGGGTGCGTCAATATCATGTAGTCAGCGCCAAGCTGATCCAC
>CANCGR010000458.1 GCA_947377625.1 Gammaproteobacteria bacterium
CTTTCGCAATTTCGCGCTGCCACGCACAGTGCTATTCGTGTTCCTGCTTTTTATTGCGCTGGGGCTGATCGTAGCGGTGACGCAGCATGTCGTTTATTTCGATTATTGCGAAGCACTGTTCAGATGCCATGCCCCGCCCCGCATGAGTCTGTTCGAAATGCTCACCCCTGAAACAGGCGAAAGAGTCCTGGCCGTGTTGGGGACCCTGATCAGTTTGTGGGCGCTGTATATGGCCTGGCTCATGCTGAACGACCACGAGGTACAGGATGGACTTTAAGCCCAATTATCCTATCTACCTGCAGGTGGCGGATTTCGTATGCGAGAAAGTACTGACGGGCCAATGGCACAACGGCGACAAGCTGCCGGCGGTAAAGGATCTGTCGGTGCAGACTTCGGTCAACCCCAATACCGTCATCAAGGCGCTCGGCTACTTGCAGGACAACGCAATCCTGCAAAGTCAGCGCGGTCTTGGCTACTTCCTCACTGATGCTGCTGAAGCCAACACGCTCGCACTCAAGCGCCAGCAGTTCATCGAGATCGACCTGCCGCAAGTATTCGCGATGATGGCGCTGCTCGGAGTCGACTTCGACGAGTTGCAGCGCATCCATGCCCAACAGAAAATTTGAGAGCGCTCTCCCATGAAGCTTAGTCAACGTTATTTGCGCGGTACCTTTTATGCCCTGGCAGTGACGGCTGTATTGTCGGTCGTCTTCAATCGCCTCTTTATGCCTGTCTCAGTCCGCACAGAGCGAGCAAGAACTTCCGCCGCCGAACTGGCAACCATGCGGGATTTTGACAGTGTGACGTTTGAAGGCGACATTGATCTCACTGTACGGCAGCAGCCTGCATTCGCATTGGAATACCAGCCGTTGAGCCCTGTCCGCGGGCAGTTTTTCGTCAGCATGCAGGGACGCACGCTGGTAATTTTTGCTTACGACAATCGTGGTCCGGATGAAAAAAACGCCACCAGCCTGGTTATCGGAGTGCCGCAACTGACACGGCTGCAAGTGCATTCTTCCGGCACTGTAGCAATCGAAGATTTCGCTGAAGGCCAGCCAGCCATCAGGATTAACGGCGACGCTGATCTTGCCCTGCGCCATAACACTGCAGCGTTGGAGGTGGACTTGTTCGGCGTCCGCAAAGCGCAGTTGGATGCGTTAAGCCATGGCCATACAAAGCTGCATATTGTGGGTTCGACTGTCATCGAGTCCATGCCCGATTAACCCGAAAATGGGGGTCTCGAAAAGCCGTGCCCTTAGCAACTTGCCATCTGTCCGGACTGGCCGCAGTTTTTCGCACCAGTGACTGAGCCATTCTCAAACACTTGGCGCGTGTAGTCGTAGGCGTCGCCATGCTGCTTGTTGTCGATCTCTGCCCATTGCTCGGCAGATTTGCAAATCCGTTTGGGGAAGTTTGTGCCGGTACGTTTTTCGGAACGACATACCTGTTTTTCAACCTGGGCGACTTTGCCATCCGCCGCAGAATTTGCCGATGCGGTTTGTTGGGCTGGCGCCGTGGTGCACGCAGTGGCCAGCAGGCTGATACCCAGTGTCAATGCCGCTTTCAAGCTGCCAACCCTCAGAGCTGCTTTCATTGTTTTCCTCTTTTTTGTATTTGTAGTCGGTACATTAGTAATCTACCGCACTTTCCGGAATCCTGAAACCACGCGAGGGCGATCAATTGTCGCTGGTGCAATGGCATTGAGCGTGAATGCACAGCAGCGCGATTCAACCCGGGTTTTAGGGGTGCTTTCATCGCCCAAGGTCGCATAACATGCCGGCATGATTCGTTATGAAGACCAAGGTCCCTATCGCCTGCTGTTTGCCGGCAAAATTTCGCGCGCCATGCAGGGTGCCATGCATCGTGAAAATACCACCGCTATCGTGGTGGAGTATGCGCTGTCGATGATGGCGTGGCTGCTGCTGGCCGACGCAGCGAAACTTCCCGAACTTCATGCCATGCAACTGGGTCTTGGGCCGGGCATGTTGACCAAGTTCTGTCACAACAAGCTTGGCATGCGCACCACTGCAGTGGAAATTGATCCTGCCATGGTAGCCGCATGCCGCGACTGGTTTGTGCTGCCACCCAACGGCGAAAAGCTGCAAGTGCTGGTCGGCGATGCCGCAATCGAGATCGCCAAGCCTGAGCGGCAGGGAAGTGTGGATGTGCTGCAAGTTGACTTGTTCGATGCTGAGTCGCAGCAGCCTGCGCTCGACACCGTTGAATTCTGGTCGGCCTGCAAGGCCAGTCTGACGCATGACGGCTGCATGACAGTCAATCTGTTTGGCGACACCGGCAATTACAGCCCGTGGGAATCGGTTGAGCGAATCCGCCAGGTGTTTTCTACTGCGTCGGTATGGATTTTGACGCCGGCGAATCAAGCCAATCTGGTGGTGCTGGCGCGCAACAGGTTGCTACCGGCAGATATCGGTGCGTTGGTGGAACATGCCCAGCTGCTGGATGAGCGCTACCAACTGCCAGCGTCCGCCTTGCTGCAGCAGCTGCAGTGCCCGCTGCCGGGCTAACGCAATTCGGCTTTACTTACATAACCGGACAAGACCAGGGCAGCACACGCGGCTATCGTTGGGGCTACTGGTTATTCGTTGATCGGCGTCGTGCCGGTAAACATGGAATTGCCGTCCTTGTCTTTGACAGTGCGCACAATGCCGATCAGGGGAAAGTTGCGCGCGCGAATGCCCGTCACCGTCACGCGATCACCGGGTTTGAGCGCATTGTTTTTCCAGCCTCTGCGCATCATGGTGTTGGGGCTGGGCAGCTCGAAGTTCCAGTTCGCGGTTGCGCCGTTCTTGTCGACCACATCCATATAAAGCCGCGCGTGCGGGCTCTTCCACTCCAGCTTGGTCACGGTACCTTCAAGTTCCAGCGGCAGTTGTGGATCGAATTCGGACTGGGAGTGATGGGCGAACGAAGTGCAGGGCAGGGCCAGGGCCAGCACTGCAATAGGGCGAAGCAGGCGGTGTTTCACGGCGCTCGTGATGTTTGCAAAAATTTTCATGGGCGAACTCCAGTCAGCGTGCATCACTTGTACAACTCCACATCCTGCTCATCATCCAGACAAATTTCTTCAAGCATGGTGGTGTCCACTTGAATGGCATGTTCGATCTTTACCGTCCAAGGTTTGGTATAGGCTTTTGAGTCGTTTACGGTAATCTCGATTTGCAGGATGCCGAAGTTGATACGGGTCAGGCGCTCGGTGACATGCGCTGCTGAAGTAATCGGGCTGCCTTTTAAATCGAGCCACATATCGTCGCGAATGCCGTTGGTTTCGATCACCAGTGTGTCGCCCTCCCAATGACCGATTGAATAGCCGTTCCACGTCGGGTTGGGGTCTACCGGCAGTGGTCGCCCGTCCATATAGATCTC
>CANCGR010000459.1 GCA_947377625.1 Gammaproteobacteria bacterium
TCACCAAATCGATCTGCATCATTGGTGACAACACCGGCATGGATACGATTGCCAACATGGTGGAGCAGGGCGTGACGGGCATCGACACTTACCGCAACTTGCAGCGCATCTACACCGAACGCTTCGACCTGGTAGTGGCCGATGGCGGAGCCGGTGCCATTCATGGTGACCCTGCCGATGCGCTGAAATCAGATGCCGAGCGCGTGGTGTTCGTGCACGTCGAACATTTGTCGAATCGTTTCAACACCACATTCTCGCTGGCCAGCTCCGGCAAACGTTATACCGTGCTGGGTGAAGATGGCGGCATTCATACTTCACTGATGAACCACTATTTGTCGGTGTGGCTGGGCGAGCCGTTGTCGAATCGCTGGTCGCGCAGCATTCTGGCCGAGCAGGAAATCCGCCGCTACAACGCGGGCGATGTATTGATGGTGCAAGATGCCAAAACCCGGGGTTATGTATTTCTGATTCTCACCGGCTATTGCGAAGTGGTGACCTATGACGGCGAGAAACTGCACAGCCTTGCCCAGTTACAGGCCGGCGAGATCATCGGCGAGATGGCCATCATCACCGGCAGCCGCAAACGTAATGCCAGCGTGGTGGCCAGCTCACCTGTCACTGTGTGTGTGTTCTCGGAAGAGATCTTCGATTCGTTCATCACCAGCGAAGGCCATCGCGACAAATTGCTGACACGCTGGCAGCTGCGCTTGTGGCTGCGGCAGTTGCCGCAGTTTCGTGAGCTGGTATCTACGGTGCTGGAAAAACTGGCACATGCCGGCACTACGCTTGACCTCACCGCAGGGCAGGATTTGGTGCCGACTACAGACAACTGGTATCTGCTGGTGGAAGGCAGTGGCAGTTGTGGCGGTGAGCAGAGCGTCAGCAGTCAAGAACTTGGCTTTGTGCCGTTTGCGCAAGCTTGCCTTGATCGTTTCCATGCCGACACCGATTGCCGGTTTATTTGCATCGCTCGCACCAAGCTGGAGTATTTCATGCAGGCGGTGCCGCAATTTTCTTACCTTATGCGCAAGCATCGCAGCAACCTGCATTGCAACGCGCAATGGCAACTGGGGCCAGTGAGCATCAAAGGAGGTCAACATGATTGAAACACCATCCATCACCTTGCGTTATTTCGACTGTCGCGGCCGCGTGCAACCGCTGCGTTATTATCTGCGCGCTCGCAACATCAGTTTTATCGACGCCAGAATTTCAATGAAAGACGGCGCTGCCGCGTGGATCGAGATCAAGCACGATCAGCGCCTGACCGGGCCGTTCCTGAAATTGCCGGTGCTGCATTGGGGCGAGCTGCAACTGGCAGAGTCGCCAGTCATTCACGAGTGGCTGCATCGCAAGCTCGGTGACGAAGCCAGACTAAGCGAGCAGGAAAACCTGCAACACGCGATGCTGAGTTCCAGTTGCCGCAGTGAACTTATGGTGCCCACCGGCATGCTGCTGTATCAGGATTTGATGTATACGGGTACTGAACTTGGCGCCACACTGCCAGGCATCGTGCAACGCCTTAACGCGCATTTGCTGGTGCTGGAACAGGCGCTCAACGACTGGCACTGGTTTGATAAAGCCAAGCTGCGGCCAGTGATGCTGGCTGATTGCCTGCTGTGGGAAGAACTCGACAAGCTGCAGACTATTTTCGGCGAACACGTGCAGTGGACTGCGTTGCCTTCGCTGCAGGATTTTCTGGCAAACAGCGCGGGCGCCGTGGTGTTTCGCCGCATGCTGAGTGAACATCCTTGCCAGATGACGGGTCGCCCGCAGGAAGCCGATGCCGTGGCGCGTATTCAAACCGCTTTGCAAACCAACAACCAAATAACCAAATAACGAGAGGAGCACATCCCATGCAAATTCTTCGCACTGTCGCCGTAGTAACCCTGTTGGGCTGCAGCCCCTTGGCCTTGGCAGCCGATGCCCAACTTGGCTTGACGCCACCACCACCGCCTTCAGTCAACGACAAGGCCGTATTGGTCGTGCGCCATCCTGACCAAAGTGTTTTGCTGCGCAATGCAGATGCGCAACTGGTTGCCAACAAGAAACTCGTCTACGACATGTGGCGCACGGTGATGAGTGCAGGCCAGGTCGACAAAGCCACACAATTTTTTGCCGCCGATCTCAAACAACACAATCCGCTGATTGCCACTGGCTTGCCAGCCTATCAACGCTGGTTATCAGCCAGTCTCAAAAAACAGGACAAAGTGCCGGCCACCGTGGCCGAGCCACTGATCACGATGGTGGCCGAAGGCAATAACGTGGGCATGGCCTTTGTTACCGAATATCCCGAACCTGACGCGCCCGGCAAAACTTACACCTCCACGCATTTCTACTTGCTGCGCATTGAAAGCAACAAGATCGCCGAGATGTGGGAATCGGTGCAGGTGAGCAAAGGTTTCATACCACCGGCTGCCGACAAAGGCGGGCCGTTGCCTGTGAAAGGCATTCAGGGTCTCGCGCAACTGCCAATGCTCACCAACAAGGACATGGCGCTTGCCAACAACAAGCGCACCGTGTTCGATCTGTGGCGCCAGATTCCGGAAGCGGGCAGGGAAGAGCTGGCTGAGTTGTATCTGGACCCGATCTACATCCAGCACAACCCCAATGCCACTACTGGCAGAGCCGGCTTCAAAGAGTATTTCACCAAGCGCCCCGATTCACCGATTCAAACTACGCTGACGCATCCGCTGGTCGCTTATGTAGCGGAAGGTGATTTGGTGATGCAGGTGCTGGAAGAAATCCGACCTGATCCGAACAAGGCTGGCACGGAATACAAAGTGGCGTGGTTTGATTTGTTCCGGCTTGCTGATGGCCGGTTGATTGAGCATTGGGATGCTGCGGCTAAAGGCGAGTTGCCGGCGGTGATGCAGCAACAGCAGGCGAAGTAGCATTATCAGCTGCTTCATTGTTTCCGCGAACACGATTCGTGCGGGATTCTGATTCAGGATTCAAGCCAGGCGAGCAAGGCCGCCGAAACAGCCTCGGGCCTTTCCATGGTACTCATATGCCCACAGTCGCTTACAGCGACCAGCTGACTGCTTGCTACCAGTTTTGCCATGTCTTCATGCCGTGCCAGCGGACTCCAGCTGTCATCGCGTCCACATAGCACTAAGGTGGGCAAGCGCAGGCTTGCCAGCACGCCTGTACGGTCCGGCCGGTCTAGCAGGGCGCGGATTTGCGCGGCAAATTGCGCCACGCTCGCACGCGCGATCATTGAATTAATGGTGTGCATCAAGGGCAGATCGGCAAGCCGTGGTGGATAGACCATGCCGCGCGACCAATCCTCTGCCATGGTAAGCATGCCGCTGCGCTCGGCAATTTCCAGCAAGCGATAACGACCGGCCTTCTCACGCTCGCCGGCTTCGCCTGCCG
>CANCGR010000460.1 GCA_947377625.1 Gammaproteobacteria bacterium
TGCATGCAGCTCACTCGAAAGTTGCACACCAATACGGCCAAAGCCGCAAATGATGACGTGGCGCACCAGACGGTCAATTTGTGTTTGCATACGATCCAGTCCCAACATTCCACGAATTTCAAAAACGGTAAACACCTGCACCAGTGCACCGGTCAGCACGATCATGCCGGTGCAGCCGAGCACCATCGTGAAGGAAGTCAGCGTGCGCAGGTAAGCGGTGTCGATTGGCCGCACTTCATCATAGCCAACCGAAAAAATGGTGAGCAGCACCATGTAGGTGGCGTCGCTCAGGCTCCACCCTGCCATGACATAGCCGGCAGAAGCTGCCATGAACACCATCAAAACGAACGACAAGGCGATGATGAGATTGCGCAGCGGTGAAGCGAGAACACTGTCGGTGGTGGACGAAAAAGTGTTCTTTTTTCCCAAACTACGCACTCGTTCCTCGCTGTGATGTTGCACACTTGCCGGCAGTGGCGAACCCGGAAATGCCCGGACTCAAACCTTCAAAAAAGAATAAACACCTCGGCCGGCAAAAGCCAATCAAAACTGGCTTTATTGCGGCCCTGACTGATCTGCCACCCACCAGCCATGCACCTGCATGTGCAAACGAAATGGCAGTTTCACTTTGGCAATGGCGCCGCCTGCCAGATTCATCGCGTCCACCAGCACCAGCTCGGAGCGCTGCTCCCTGAAATCGTTAACTACCCCCATCAAGTAGCCATCGCCTTCGGCCGCGTTGACATGGCGCGGTATGAACTGCGGCTCAGACATGCCATGAGTCTCCCCTGCCGAGAACTTTTCGATGGCGCCGCTGGCATGATCAAAACGAAACCAGGCATTGGACACTCGCACCGCCAGCGTATCGGCAAAGTCGCGATTGATCGGCAGCGAAGGGTCGTTCATCAGCATATAGCTGTAACGAAACGGTTGGGTGAGAAAGCGGTCGTCCATGCGCGTGAAGGTGGTGACCTTCATGCCACCGAACAAGATCTCTTCTTGCCAGGTGTCCTGGTCGGAATCCAGATCAAAGGTCCAGCGGCGCATGGTCGGGTAGTACTTCGACGGATCAGACTTGCTGCCATCGACACGCGGAAAATACGGATGAAAGTTTTCGCCTGCCACCGGCGCATCGAGAATCACCTTGTTGCCTTCGGTTCTGGCATTGAGGGTATGCACCAGCATGGCTTGATCAGGCGTGCCCTTGAACCAGCGCACATCCTTGGCAGTGCCATCGCGCGGCACGATGGCCACGTACGCCGGCTGATCGGGATCGTAAGCCCAATGCAGTTCGCCTTTTTGCAAGCGCTCCATCGACGTGACCATGCCGGTGGTGGGCAAAATCACATGCTTATGAGTGATCGCCATGTCGTGCATCATCGACACCACCGGCGCCTTGAACCAGATTTCCCTGGTGAGCTGGGCGTCCTTGTCGAAAATGAACACGGCCAGATCATCACTGCAGTCGCCCTTGGCTTCGTAGGCAAAGGCGATCAGTTCGCCGGTCACAGGATCCTGCTTGGGATGAGCGGTAAACGATGTGGACTTCAGCGTGCCACCGAAATCCCATTCGCCGATGGTATCCAGCGTGTGCGGGTCAAGCCGTGTGGGCAGGCTTTCTTCTTTCATGCTGAACAACATGCCGCCGTGATAAATCGGTGTGGTGTTGGCGGTGTTGTGGCTGAGCTCGCGCACGCTGGGGTCGGAAGTGAATCGGTTGCGGTAAAGACCAAACAAAGGTTTATGCGCCGCACGCTCGGCCTGGAAGCGCGCTGTCTTCACATAGCGCGAACGGAAATCGACATTGCCGTCGTAGAAACGAAACATGTCCACGGCGCCATCGGAGTTATAGGGTGTGTCGTGCGGATAGAGCGGCGGAAAGCGGCGGTCGGCACAGCTGCGGTAGAAAGTGCCGCGTAAACCGGCCGGCAATTCTCCTTCGACTATGCAATCGTCGATCTGCGCTTCGAAACGCATCGGTGCGAAGAATCCTGTAGTGTTTGCGAACTTCACTGCCATGGCTGCATCCTGTTACTTCAAAGTCGGCATCACAAACTCGGCGCTGCCGGCATTTGATGCGGGCCAGCGTGCGGTGACGGTTTTCAGTCGCGTATAAAAACGCACACCGTCAGGCCCATGCATATGCAAAGGCCCGAACAGCGAACGCTTCCAGCCGCCAAACGAATGAAAGGCCATCGGCACCGGTATCGGCACATTCACACCTACCATGCCCACCTGCACCGCTTCGCAGAAACGTCGTGCGGCATAACCATCGCGCGTGAAGATCGCGGTGCCATTGCCGTATTCATGTGTGTTGATGAGTGCCAGAGCTTCGTCATAAGTTGCAACGCGCACTACTGACAACACCGGCCCGAATATTTCTTCGCGATAAATACGCATTTTGGAAGTGACGCGATCGAACAAGGTTGGGCCGACAAAATAGCCCTGCTCATTTCCCTTGCAGGCGAAGGCGCGTCCGTCACAAACCAGCTCAGCACCTTCCTGCACACCAGCATCAATATAGCCACGCACTTTGGCAGCATGCGCTTGTGACACCAGCGGCCCCATCTGTGGTTCAGGCCGTTGTAAACCCGGGCCTGTCTTCAGCTCTGCAATGGCCGCTTTCAATTCACTGACCAGTGCATCCGCCTTGGCATCGCCCACGCACACCGCAACGGAAACAGCCATGCAGCGTTCACCGGCTGAACCATAGGCAGCTCCGAGCAATGCTGCAGTGACCTGCATGACATCTGCATCCGGCATTACCAGCAGATGATTCTTGGCACCACCCAAAGCCTGCGCGCGAATACCACGCGCAGCGGCCAGTTTGTACACGGCTTCCGCCACTGGTGTAGAACCCACGAAACTTGCTGCCTGCACACGGCTATCATTAATCAATGCTTCCACGGCGATCTTGTCGCCGTTCAGCACATTGAACACGCCGGGCGGCGCACCGGCCTGTGCCATCAACTCAGCCATAAACAAACTGCAGGACGGGTCCAGCTCGGAAGGTTTCATGACGAAAGTATTGCCGCAGGCCAGCGCCACCGGAAACATCCACAGCGGCACCATGGCTGGAAAGTTGAACGGGCTGATGCCGACACAAACACCCACGCTCTGGAACATGCTGAAACTATCCACACCAGTGCCGGCATTAAGGCTGTGCTCGCCTTTCAGCAGATGCGGAATGCCGCAGGCAAACTCCACTACTTCCAGGCCACGCTGCACTTCGGCCTTGGCATCCGACAACACCTTGCCATGTTCAAGACTGATGAGCTGGGCCAGTTCATCCACATGCGCCAGCATCAGTTCACGAAAACGGAACAGCACGCGGGAACGCGACAGTGGCGTAAGCGCAGCCCACGCCGGCAAC
>CANCGR010000461.1 GCA_947377625.1 Gammaproteobacteria bacterium
ACCGTCAGGGAATACCGACATCAACGGAATTTCCGGGTAGATATATTTCAAGCCGTATTTCGATAACAGACCAAGCTCGTCATCTTTGATCAGAGGATTAGCCTGAATAAAGATATGCGCCATACTGTGCTGATCATGCTTGAAACCCGGCACCGTCAGTTCGCGCGTGATAACCCCACCACCGAACCAGGACTGGCGTTCTACCACCAAAACTTTCTTGCCAGCAGCAGCCAGATAAGCTGCCGCAACCAAGCCATTGTGGCCTGAGCCGATGGTGACTATGTCGAAATTCTCTTGCATGACTAAATCCTCTTTTAATAATTCTGAACAACACCAATCTCTCGAAGCCCTGACTGGCAGCAGAGTCTTTCAAAACCGTCGGAGGCCATGGATGGCCGGAGCCGAGCTTACAGGGACGTACTTGTAGCGTGTTTTGAAAGGCTCTGCTGCCAGGCAGGGCCTGCAAAGTACGTGTAATTCTTTATCTCACACATCAATAGGATCAGGGGCCGCCCTACCTAAAATCATATCCGCCGCCTTCTCAGCCACCATCACCGCCCCCGCATTGGAATTACCCCCCACCATACGCGGAAAAATGGACGCATCAACAACACGCAACCCATCAACACCACGCAGCTTCAATTGCGGATCAACCACCGCATCAGCATCGCTACCCATGCGACAAGAACCACCAGGATGATGCACTGCAGTACAAGTGCGACGCATGTAATCCCGCATTTCATCATCACTGTTCAAGGCCGGCCCCGGCAGAATTTCAGTAGCCTGATACTTCGCCATCTCCGGCATCGCCAATATTTTGCGTGCAATGCGTAGTCCGCGCAGCAGCGGCTCCAGATCGGCCTCATCGCGCAGGAAGGCATTGTCGATCATGGGAGCTACATGCGGGTCGTTACTGTTGATCAGCACACTGCCGCGACTCTTGGGCCGCAACAGAACCGAATTAATGCCAAAGCCATGGCCGCGCGGAAACGCCTGGCCGGGATTGGGACGGTTGGCGGGCATGAATACAAATTGCACATCGGGCCGGTCGAGGTTGTCGGCAGTGCGCAGAAAACCAGTAACTTCAAACAGGTTGCCTGCAATCTGGCCACTGCGGGCAAACAAGTACTGAAACACGCTAAGCGCATTGCGCGGGAAAGCCGGCAACGACAAGCCATAGGATTCAGTGTTGCTGGTCTTCATCTGCACTACTGATGAAGGATGGTCGTGCAAATTGTGGCCAACACTCGGCTTGTGCAGCTTCACGTCGATGCCAAGGCGATGCAGCGCAGTGGCATTGCCAATGCCGGAGTGTTGCAAAATTGCCGGTGAACCATAAGCGCCGGCACTGAGCAGCACTTCCTTGTTGGCTCCGATGGTTTCGATTACGCCGCCACGCTCCACTGCTACGCCAGTCGCGCGACCACCCACGATAAGGATGTGACGCACCAGACAGCCGGTGAACACCTGCAGGTTTTTGCGATGCCGTATGGGATCAAGAAATGCTGTAACACCCGACACGCGCCTGCCGTTGTGAATCGCATTCTGCCGCACATCAAAACCCACCGGGTCAGCCGTGCCGTTGAAGTCTTCACAGCGGCCGTAGCCCAGCGCCGTGGTAGCAGCCAGAAACGGTTTGATCATCGGGTTGTATTGCCGCACATGCGAGATATGCATTTCGCCGATCGTGCCATGCCAGCGTGAATCGCGATAATCGTCGTTGTTTTCCGAGCGCAGGAAATACGGCAGCACGTCGCGGAAACTCCAGCCCGCATTGCCCATCGCGGCCCATTCGTCGAAGTCGCGCGGATGACCACGGAAATAAGCCATGCCATTGGTGGAGCTGCAGCCACCAAGAATGCGGCCACGTGGTAACAGTATCTGTCGCCCACCCAACTGCGGTTGCGGCACAGTCTTGTAACCCCAGCTGTAATCTTTGTGAAACATCAGCGTGCCAACAAACGAGGGGATATGCGCCAGCGGTGTTGCGTCTGACGGGCCCGCTTCCAGCAAGGCGACGCTGACCTTTGGGTCAGCCGACAGCCGATTGGCCAACACGCAGCCGGCAGTGCCGGCACCGATGATTACGTAGTCGAAATGTTGGCCGTTCATGGCGAGGGCTTCTTTCAGAGCGCAGCCGAAGCTGCAATGTCAGACAAGCGATGGAAACGTTCAATGTTGGGTGCCTGCTGCATGATGCCGGCCGACAGATAAACAAAACTCACCTGTGTCACCGGATCAACCCAGAACAGCGTGCTGCCGGAACCGTAGTTGCCGAAGGTGCGCGCTGTCGGCAGCGAACCGAACAAGTTGGGACACACGGTATCGCCACGCAAACAAAAGCCAAGGCCAATGTAGGCAGGGTAAGGTTCCCAGCCGTGATTGATTGCTACCGCTTTGTAGAGTTCGTTGGGCATGGTGCCGGTGAGATTCTTCGTGGCGAGATCAAGCGTGGCTGGCGACAGAATGCGCGCGCCGTTGTAAGTGCCACCCAAGCGCAGCATTTCTGAAAAGCGGAACAGGTCAGGCACCGAGGTGATGCCGCCAACCCATGGCATCTCGGCATGCTCTTCCTTGAACGCACCTTGCGGGCCAAGGTTGCTGCGGCCCAGATGTTCCTGCGGCGGTTTGCCACGAAAGTCAGGGAAGATATGGCGATCACGCAAATCAGCACGCAGGCCGATGGAGGTGTCTTTCATGCCGAGCGGTGTCAATACTTCATCCTGCAACAGTTGCCGATAACTACGGCCCTTCGGGTCGCAGCGGCGCACGGCTTCACCCATCAGCGCGTGATTGAACAACGGTGAGTAGTGGCAGCGGGTGCCGGGCGGATCGATGGAGCGGATGTTCTGGCAGATGGCTTCGATGATTTCGTCGAGCCGGTCGATGTACATGCCGGGCTTGGGTATCCACATGGCAGGCAAGCCGGAGGTGTGGGTGAGCAAATGGAAGAAATTGATTTTTTCACGCTGGCCACCGGCAAATTCCGGAATGATTTCGGCCACGCGGGTGGTGAGCGAGAACTGGCCCAGCTCAATGGCGCGCAAGGTCAGCACCGTGGTGAAGGCCTTGGTGAGAGAGAACAGCGAAAACACCGAGTCGAGCTTGAGCGCGCGCTGATGGTCGGCACCCGACCAGCCAAAGGCTTCCTGCAAGCCGGGCACGCCGTTGCGGGCCACCAGAATCACAGCGCCGAAATATTTATCGGCGGCAATGTCGGCCTGGATAACTTCGCGCAGATGTTGCAGTCGGTTGGCGTCAAGGCCGGGAGTGTTGGTAGTCATGGCAGCGGTTCCAGCGTTGATCAATTCACAAAAATGTCACGGTAGGAGAGGTACA
>CANCGR010000462.1 GCA_947377625.1 Gammaproteobacteria bacterium
CTACTGGCGCGAACGTTGCGCAGTTCAAGAGTTACTGCTTCGAGCGCAGCAGGCGCTTTCCATGAAGAAGCATTCTTGTTACTGGCGTGAACGTTGCGCAGTTCGGGGGTGTTTGCTTCGAGCGCAGCAGGCGCTGCTATAAAAAAAGGGCACATCGCGTGCCCTTTTTTTATGTGTTGGTTTTTTACAACTCCAATCCTTTCTGATCGGGCTGCCAGTTGCCTAGTTCGAGCTGCGCTTTGCCGAGCCCCATATTCTTCAGCCAGCGGGCTACGGCATCCAGGCTGATCCAGGTTTTCAATTTGCCGGCGGTGGTGTGCACGGTGACGCTGCTGGTCATGTGCTCGGCCTCAATATAAAACGCGCGGCCGTTGGCAATAATGCGGATTTTTTTGACAGCACCGGCATCAATCAGTGCGCGAAGGGTGCGCTCATCCATGCCGTAATCCTGGAATTTTCATGGGTTGGTTCAATCTGGACAGGAGGTAATTTACAGGCTCACAAGATGTTACAAATGCCCTGTTTTGGCAAGCAGGCACTACTTGGCATCCAGTGCAAACAACTCGGCCAGGATGCCACGCCATTCGCGATATTGTTGCTCGAAGGTGCCAGTGAGCCGGTGCAGTGAATCGTTGGTTTGCAGCTGCGTGGGCTCTATTTCATTGGTGAAGCCTTCACCCAGCTCGTCTACGTAGAGTTCCTGCAGCTTGGCCCAGCGGTAATTGTTGTAGCTCTGCTGCAAGGCACGATAACTGCCGTGCTGAAAATCCGGGCTACTGGCCAGCACCCGGGCATTGCGTGTTTCGCTGCTTTCGGCCTGCTCGCGCTGGGATTGACGCCACAGCCCGTAGAGAGGTTTGGCTGCGGTATAGAATCGGGCATATTCTTCATCGACCACATCAATGAACTCATATTCGCGTGTGCGGATAGTGAGGATACGTTTCATCAAGGGATCAGTCGCGGCCGGCATGCGCTTGAGCGCGACTTCACCTTTGGCGTTTTCTTCGAGGTAAGGTGAGAAGGCTGCAGGAACCAGTCCGAGCCCGTAGCGCAGCAAGGACACATTCTTGATGGTGTTGATCTGCTCTGCACTCAGCTGAGAGGCTTGTTGCTTCAACAGATTGGTGATCTCGCCAAACATCTGCGCAAAATCATCTTCAGCCAGCACGTCCCCGCTTAACGATTGACTGGCTCTGGCGGTGCCATTGAACGTGCGCTCCAGCCAGATACGGCCGGTGCTGTCGGTGGCCTTGAGGGCCAGCTGCAACACATCACCCGTTGACTTGAGAATCTGGCCGCTGATTCTCAAATCGGCGCCATTGTCGATTATTGGCAAAACCCGCACTGCGCCAAAGCTGTTGCTCTGTTCGAGGCGGTAACGCAAATACATGGGTAACAAACGCGTTTCACTGACGGCTACTGCCTGCACCGGATCATGTTCTTTCTTTTTGTCAGCGCCTGGTTTGGGAGCCGTTGTTGCTGGTGGGTTTTCCGCTTGTGTGAAAATCTGGATGCTGACATCCAGAAAATGTTCTTCGTCGCTGGCGCACGCCGGTTTCGTTGCAAGCAGCAGCACAAACAGCAGGGGAAGTAATGAATGCAAGTATTTCATTTGCTGTGGCCTTGTTGCGAACACACTTTGTTGCGGGTCAAGGTCTGCTTGCAATCATAGTGATCGTCTTGTGAAACGAAACGCGTGTAGTAATTGCTGATCACGATGGGGGATGTCACCCGGTCGGACGCGATAGTGGAAGTTACGTTAAGTTGCGAGCCATCAGGACTCAGACTGAACAAATGGCTGACTTGCAACCCGCCGGCCATGTACATCTGGAACACCATGCGATCACTGGTCCAGCCGCAGCGCTCACTGCCAAAGGCGTTGGTGCTTTGCACAAATTGTTTCTCGTGATACAGGCAACGCAAGTTGAAGTCATTCTCGCGTTCCACATTCATGCTCGCATCGTCTTGCTTGATGTTGAGCAGCGGCATGCGGGTGATCTCTTCTGCAAGCTGGGCCAGGCCGTTGATTGCCGCGCCATCAAGCCCGGACGCTTCCCTGAAGCCAGTGTTCTCGTTGGTATTCCGCACTATGCCTCGCCTGATGTCGGCAACGTACAGTTGAAACCGGTTATAGAAGACATCACTGGCCTGATAGTTTTTTTCCCAGTGCCCGGAAAAGTCAGGCAGCTTGGCGCTGTGAAGCTGGCTTTCCTCACGTTTGAATGTTTTCTCTTGCGACGAGGAGCATGCGGTCAAAACCAGCAAGACACTGCAGATGAGAATATTTTTGAAACGAGATGGCATGCGTGGGCAGAAACTATGGATTCATTGAAGACAGATGGGCATCTTAGCGGGTGTGACGGGCAGAGCAATTGAATTCCTCATAGAAGGAAATTTTGAATAATTCCAATAAATTTATGCACATAGCAGAACTTCATGAAGTGGCTGTTTAAGAAAGCGCTGTAAATTTCTGACGCTGAATTCAGGTTCAATTAACCCTTTGATAATAAAAGAGAAATTTTGGCTTACAAAATGGGTGCCAAGCTGTTTGTGCCATTGTTGCGGGTGCAGTGTCACAATGAGGCTTGGGGTTACACACACACTTATCCACAGTTTGTGCCCAAAAATAACGATTTAAAGCCCTGCTTGGCGTCCCCATATAAGAAGGCGATGCAAGCGGCCCAGGAAAGGACAATATTTCCCATGACAACAACCTATCAATTGCAACTGGCGGTGCGTGATTACGAGTGCGACATGCAGGGCGTCGTGAATAACGCCGTTTACCAGAATTATCTGGAGCATGCCCGCCACGAGTTTCTGAAATTGCACGGCCTGGATTTTGCCGCTCTGACCAAGGCTGGCATCAATCTGGTGGTGGTACGAGCCGAGCTGGATTACAAAGGTTCATTGACCAGTGGTGACAAATTTACCGTCAGCACTGCACTCGAACAGCAGTCGCGTTTGAAATTTGCGTTCACGCAATCCATCACCCGCGATGCCGACAACAAACTGATGCTGGAGGCCTTGGTCATTGGCACTGGCGTCAATCAGCAAGGCAAACCTTTTCTGCCGGATCAATTGCTGCCTTTGATGAAGGCGCTTACCCACCAACCCTAAGTCAACCTCAAATCGTTCAGGATTTTCTGTCAGGAGCTCACATGGCATTCCCCAAAAGTGGCAATCTCGCTCCGGCTTTTTCATTGCCGGACCAGGACGGCAATCTGCAGTCACTGAAATCGTTGCGTGGCCAGATCGTAGTAGTTTATTTCTATCCAAAGGCGTTGACGCCCGGTTGCACCGTGCAGGCCTGTGGCTTGCGTGACAGCAA
>CANCGR010000463.1 GCA_947377625.1 Gammaproteobacteria bacterium
GGGGTATCCCACCAGCCCTGCATATAGGCCTCACCGGCACCGATGTCGCCATTGCGCAATACGGCCAGATAGGTGGCAGAGTCTTTCACCTTAATCGTTGCTTTCAGCGTGGCATGTTGACGATCCTCACCGAAATGCAGCACTTGACCAGCTTCTTCCAGTGTCAGACTGCCACGAGTAATGTTGGCCAACAAGCCGTGCACCGCTTTGCGCGCCCACCGTTCGCTGAGCGTGTTGTTGCCGATGGCGCTGGTAGTATCAAGATTGGTGATTTTCATGGAACGCTCCTGTCCACTCCCTGGGGGTTTGGATAAAACGGATTGCCTTTGAGCCACAGCCGCAGTGCTTGCCAGTAGATGCCAAGTGCAACTTGCAGGGTCATTAATGGATAGCGCCACAGCAGCCGGTGCATGCTGGTACGAGTGAGTGGTGTTTGCGTCAAGGTCATGGCAGCGGCAAATACGGCATCGCCGGCTTGCTGCAGTGACATGGTGACTGCCAGTTGTTGTCCTGGCAGTGAACTGTGCCATTGGTACTGCAGCGCCATCGGCATAAACGGTGAAACATGCATGGCCTTGTCGAATACCACAGTGGTGCTGTCGCCATGGTGGGTCGCGGGCAACACATAATGACACCGCTCACGCCATGGCGTGTTGGTGACTTCAGCAACCACAAAGCTCAATTCGTTGTGTTCATCGAAGCAGTAATAGAGCGTGAGCGGATTGATGATGAAACCGAAGTAACGCAGGTTACTCAACATGAACACACGCCCGTGAAATGCCTGGCCACTGCTGCTCACGATAGTGGCCAGCACGGCCTGTTTCAGCGTCAAGGGGCTGCGGTCGTGATAATCGCGGCGGAACAGCGACGCAAAATTCCAGCGCTCCAAAGACCACAGTGGGCTTTGTGCAAACAGCGCCGGCAAGTGGTCCAGATCCAGATAGACCATCGCCACCTGGTAGCTGAAACGATGAGCGTGCGGCTTCATGCGAGTGTGCATTACCACGCCTTCGTAAATGCTGCTGGTGGGCAACGCTGGTTTCATGAAGCGATTGCCAGTGGCCGGTAGTGCCCGGCGTTATGTTGCTGTTGCAAGTGATCGGCAACGCGCCGGGCACTCCACACCCCGTCTTCATGAAAGCCATTGCGCCACCAGGCACCGCAATACCAGGTATTACCAATGCCATTGATTTCATGCCAGCGCTGTTGCGCGTTGATGCCGGCGAAGGTGAACTGCGGGTGGTCGTAATGAAATACTGCCTTGATGCATTCTTCCCGGATCAGCGCGGTTTGGTTCAGCGTTACACACCAGGTACGCCGGCTTTGCAGCTGTTGCAGTATGTTCATGTTATAGGTCAAAGCCGGCTTCGCGCCGCCAGCTTGACCAAGACTGACATTCCAGCTCGACCAGGTGCGCTGCAGCTTGGGCAAGAGCGCAGTATCGGTATGCAGCACCACTTCGTTGCGGCTGTAGGGTATGGCAGCAAGAATTTCCCGTTCAGCAGGCGAGGGATCGCTGAGCAGTTTGAGTGCCTGGTCGCTGTGACAAGCCAGGATCACATGATCGAAGCTTTCCTCCCCGCGTGAACTGACCACTCCCACTTGTGAATTGCCATTTGGCAGTACATAGCGACGAATTGCAGTGACAGGTGTGGAGAGGCGGATGCCGTTTCTGAACGAGCGGGTGAGTGGGGCAATATATTGGCATGAGCCACCGCTGATCACTTGCCACTGCGGCCGCTGCGTAAAATTCAACAAACCATGATTACGAAAAAACTGTACCAGGAAATGCAGCGGGAACTGGTTCATCTGCTCATACGCCGATGACCAGATGGCGGCGCCCATTGGCATAAGGTAGTAATCACGGAACTCGCTGGAATAGCGGTAATCATGCAAATACTGGCCAAGCGGAACAGCTGCCAACGCCGGATTCAAACGCAAATCGCTTTCGACTGTGCGATTGAAACGCACGATGTCCCGCACCAGCCGCAAGAAACGCGACGATAGCAGGTTGCCGCGTTGGGCAAACAGGGTATTGAGATTGGTGCCGGCGTATTCAAGACCGCTGATGGCATCGCTTACGCTGAAGCTCATTTGGGTTGGTTGTGATTCGACGCCAAGCTCTGCCAGCAATGCGATGAAATGGGGATAGGTCCAGTCATTGAAGACAATGAAGCCGGTATCAATGTGGCGGGTAATACCCTCGTCATCCACATCGACTGTGGCTGTGTGCCCGCCCAGCCGGTCAGCCGCCTCGTAGAGAATTACATCGTGTGCTTTGGTCAGGAAATGCGCGGCAGCCATACCGGCTATGCCACTGCCGATCACTGCAATTTTCATGGCTGAATTCCGCAACTACAGGCCGTTTGTGACGGATTCATAAGCGCCTCACCTGGCCAGCCTTTGCTTGAGCTTGCGTGTCGCCAAACCAAGCACCGGCACATGTTCATACACCAGTGCACCCAGGTCGTAGCAGTCTTCATGAAAGTAAACCTTGTCGGTGAATTTCAGGTGGCTTATGCCGCGCAAGCTGATCAGTTGGCCGCCTTTGAGTTGTGGATGTGAGTAGTCCATTTCCCAGCTGAGGTAGGCGGCGTTGCTGGACTGCACTTCATCGATGTAGCGAATACGATAGTCGCGCAGGTTGCCAGCCATCTTGCGCAAATAATGCTTGAGGGCCAGACCACCATGCAGCGTATGCACCGGATCACGGAATTCGACATCGGCAGTGTAGAGGGAATCGAGCAGATCCAGCTTGTCCACGCTGAACTCTTCATAAAAGCTTTTGAGCTGTTGCAATACCAGCTGACCACGCGCGCGCTGCGGCGTAGCCGGTGCCAGCTCTGAACTTGTTGCTGCCAAATCATCCTCCATACAAGCATCCTGTGCTGTGGTTCAGGCTGTTACGCAGGCATTGGCTGGCTGGATTAACCGTGGACCGATCCGGCATATACTGTGGGTAATTGATCCGCTTGCCTGGGTAGTGCGTAACACTGGCAAAGCCAACGGACATCCCTTCATGCGAACAGGCTCAATCAGAACGATGGATTACGAATCCGACGAACACCAGGCTTCAGCTGCTGATGAAAAAGCGCAGCACTGGATTGCTTGTCTGGAAAAAGTAGCAGCAACCCAGGACATCAAAGCCTTCAGTGCGTTGTTTGATCATTTCTCGCCGATGATCAAATCGTTTGCCTACAAGATACCGGCGCTGGAGCAGGCCGATTCCTTCGCCGAAGAATTGCTGCAGGAAACCATGTTGAAGGTATGGACCAAAGCCGCCAGTTTTGATGCAAGGCTGGCCAGCCCCAGCACGTGGATTTTCAC
>CANCGR010000464.1 GCA_947377625.1 Gammaproteobacteria bacterium
TCCCAGATGGTGCTCCAGTCGGCTGAAAACGACGTGACGCTTTGATAGAGCGCGTCATGGCGCACGGCATTGAGATTGGTTTCAAAACGGTAGCCGGTGCGCTGTGTGTTGAAAGGGTCGAGGATCACTACCAGCCGGTCATCACCACCTAGCCCTTGGCCGTGGCGGATGGTGGGCGCGGCTATCAGCGCCGGATCGCTGTCGGACATACGCGCGCCGATGTAGAGCGCATCACTGGTATAGACGACGTAGATCACGGTGGGTTCCGAAGGCGCCACATGATCGCCCGGACGTATCTGGTGGAAATCACTCAGCGGCTCGGCCTGCTGCCAGACTGCATCGTCGAGCTTGCCGTCTACCACTGGCGCGGTGGCAACACGCACAGCGTGGATTTGTTTTTGATCGCCATTGGCGGGAGTCACTTGGGCGTGGGTGAGTACAGGCATGCAGAAGCAGCAAACAGACAGCAGGGCAGTTTTGAACATTGGCAAACGACCATTCAACAAACAGGACATGACGAGATGAAGAACCGGATTAATTGCACTTTCTTCCCGCTACAGAAACAAGCTCTGGCGGATTTCTTTATTGCTGCGCAATTATCCGGCCCCAAAAAAGTGCCAGCGGGCACCGACACTCACTAATTCAAGGCGTTTTCGCGCTGTTGCCTTGTGCAACGTAATGTCGGAAGCCGCTGGCGGCTCGTGAAATCCGGTCTTATCTGTGGCATGAGCGAAAGATCGTTGGCGTGGTATGCAAGTTGCTTTGTCTGTAATGACATGCTCTGCGGAGTCGAAGGTGATCTGATTGTTATGAACAGCAAGTTTGGTAAGGCAACCCGATTGCTCGTGTTGTTGTTCACCGTTTTTTTATGTGGCAATGCAATGGCCGGTTTCACCGCCATCGCTGCCGCCTATGACGGTGAATTCAACAATGTGATGGAGGCGCTGGAAGGCAAAGAGATCACGCGGGTAGACACCTATAACGGCGTCAGTTTTTCAATCGGCACCGCACATGGTTATCCGGTGATCGTGTTTGAAACCGGCATCGGCCTCATCAATGCCGCGATGACAGTGCAGTTGCTGCTCGACAAATATCCGGTGGATCGCGTGTTGTTCTCGGGCGTGTCGGGCAGTCTCGATCCCGACTTGCACATAGGCGATGTATCAGTGCCTGCCAAGTGGCATTACTACGAAACCGGCGCGCGCTTCACGCAGGATGCCAAGGCGCCGCAAGGCTACAAAATCGCACCGTTCATACAGCCAGAGATTGATGCCATTCCCGGCTTCAAACATTACAACAATTTTTTCCCTTATCCTGCGGTGGTGCGCAATGCCGGCGAGCCCACACCGACATCCAAAGGCTGGTTCGAAGCCGATGCCAGCTTGCTGGGTTATACCAGGCAAGTTGCGCAACAGGCGCAGTTGATCAATGGCAGCGGCAAGCCGGCAAAAATAGCGGTCGGTACTATCGGCACTTCCGGCATGGCCTTCAACGACGACGGCGACCTTGCGCATTTCATCCGCGCATACTGGGGTAGTTCATCAGTGGATATGGAGAGCACGGCGTTGGCGCAGGTTTGCTGGAGCAACAGCATTCCGTTTCTGGTGATACGCTCGATGAGTGATCAGGTTGGCAACGACAATCCCAATGAGTTTGCCGAATTCCGTGGTGTGGCAGAAAAAAATGCAGCGAGTTTGCTGAATCTTTTGCTGAAATCAAAACTGATCAAATAGGCAGAATCATTTACACCGGTTGCTCAGCAGATTGTTGATGCTGGCAACAGTTTCTTTTGACGGTAGCAATGCCACGTTCACATAGGTCTGGCCTTTGCACCAGGCCTCTTGCCCGAGTGGATCAGCATTCAGAAATTCTGCCCATGCTTGTGCTTGGTCGTTCGGGCGCACACAGTTCACCAGTTTGCCGTAAGGGCCCCACAGCCGCATGTGGCCGTCAGGCAACTTCACCAAGTGCCCGTGCATGGAAGCAAACACCGATGGGTTCTCGCTGTTGGCCAGAATGTCTGCTTTAAAAGGGAAACCACACACCTCAACAACATCGCCGGGTTTCAGGAATTTTTCATCGGCGCCCATGCGTGCGTGGCGCATGAGATTCGGTCCTTCCACGATCAATTGCTGCACCTGGCCATTTTCGTTTTTTGTTTCCATGGTCATCATCACATGCGGATTCTTGACCTGGTAACTGGTTACTGTGCCCTTTACCCAGATAGGCGAGGCAATATCGAACATGCTGATGGAGTGATGTGCTTGCAGCGGCATTGTGCAAGCCAACGCCGTCATTGCCACTATGCATCTTGTGATTTGCTTGTTCATCGCTTCTCTATGCCACTAAAGACGAATCATCCCGCGCTTGAGCGCCACTGCTACCGCCTCGGTGCGACTGATCGCATCGAGCTTGGTGAGGATGGCCTTCACATGGGTTTTGGCGGTGCCTTCGCTGATATTCAGCGTGCGGCCGATTTCCTTGTTGCTGTTGCCCAAAGCCAGTTGCTGCAGCACATCGGCTTCACGATTGGTGAGGTTGGGGCGCACCAGTCGTTGCAAAGCTTTGGCGGCAATGGCGCCGCTGGTGTAGGACTGGTCGGCCGCCACTGCGCGGATGGCAGCAAGAATTTCCTGGCGGGGTGCGTCTTTGAGCAAGTAGCCTTTGGCACCCTGACTCAAACTTCTGAAGATGTCTTCATCGCCGTCGTAGGTGGTCATGATCAGCAAGCGCGCCTTGGGATGCCGTTGCAACACTTCCTGCACCACTGCAACGCCGTCGAGTTTCGGCATGCGCAGATCCAGCACCATCATGTCGGGCAGGTGTTGTTCGTACAGCGCAATGGCTTCTTCGCCGTCTTCGGCTTCGGCAACTACCTGCATGTCTTTTTGCTGATTGACGATGTTGGCAAGGCCATTGCGAACCACCGGGTGGTCATCGGCGAGAATGACACGAATCTTCGCGGTGTTCGGGCTCATGAACGGCCACGCGTGCTACGCGGGATGCTGACGCTTACACAGGTGCCGCTACCTGGGCTGCTGTCGATCTGCCAGCGGCCACCGATGGCCTCCGCCCGTTCGCGCATATTGCTAAGCCCAAAACCTTGCTGTGCATAAAGCTCCGGCAGTTGTTCCATGCCAAAGCCGTCATCACTGATTTTCAGCTGCAGCTCATCGCTGTGGCAGTTGAGAATGATGCGAATGTTGCGCGGTTGTGCATGGCGCACGGCGTTGATCACGGCTTCCTGCGCGATGCGCAACAACGCGTGTTCATGTTCAGGCGGCAAGCCGGTGGCACCGCCGCCCTCGAACGCGGAATTGATACG
>CANCGR010000465.1 GCA_947377625.1 Gammaproteobacteria bacterium
TGATAAGTTTTCGTTACTGGCGTGCCTGCCGGCGTATTGGCTTTGCGCTCCTTGGCGCCGGTGATAAATTTTTTGATGTCCTCACGCCCGTTCAAGGTGGTGCCGGTAAACGTGAATTTTGCATCTTCTGCAAACACGCTGACATAACCTTCGACATCAAGTGCATCGTAAGCATGGGCATATTTGATGACCAGTTGCTGGATGGCCACGGTATCTTGTGCGCGATCAGCTGTCATTGGCTCGGCAGCGAAAGCGGTTTGCAGGGACATGGCCATGGCGGCCATCGCGAAAACTCCAACGATCTTGTACTTCAACAAGTGCAGCATGAGTCTCTTCTCCTTGTGGGTGTTTAAAGCAGCAAGCATAAACCGGGAGTGTGCACCTATGACAGACAAAAAAGCTCCCGCACCTTGCGATGCGGAAGCTTTGTCTCACCTGTCATCTGTCATCAATGGCAATGTTCTTGCCGTGCTATCAGAACTCGTAATTCATCGAGAGCTGATAACGGCGGCCGTACACATCGTACTCGTTGCTGACCGTCTGCGAGCCGAAGCGGGTGCTGAAGCTTGGCACTATCGGCGGTTCGCGATCGAACAAGTTGGTGATGTTGAAGGCAGCGCGCCATTTCGCATTCGACTTGGTATCGCCACGGTAGCTGAAGCCAAGGTTGAAGGTGGCGGTGGCAGCAGTGGTGTTGTCATCCACATCAACGCCTTCCACCCACAGGTTGTTGACGCGTACCGAGTCGTAGTAGTTGGCGGTAGCGGTGACTCCAAAATTGCCCAGGTTATAAGTGGTGGCTATCGAGGTAGTCCATTTTGGACGTCCAGGGCCGCCGGCCTGCTCAAGTTTGGCTGCGCCAAGGTTGGTCTGCGAGTTTTCCCGCATGTAACCAATCAGGGCACGAACAGTGATGCTTTCTTCCTTGCCAGCAAAGAAATCAGGCTCGTAACGGTACTGGACTTCAGTATCAACCCCGCTCACTTTCGCAGCGTTGATATTCAGGAAGCCGTCCAGGATGCGGGCAATCTGGCCGGTGCTGTCACGATCGATAAGGGTGCACAAATCCTTGGCGCCATTATTACAATCATTGGCAATACGCTGTGCACCGAGCTGGCCGACGAAGCCTGCGACTGAGATCGCATACCAGTCGAGAGAGAGCTGCAAACCTTTGGCCCATTCAGAGAATGATGGCTGGTAGACAAACCCTGCTGTGTAGGTATCGGCAATTTCAGGCTTCAGGTTTGGGTTGCCACCACTGACGAGTGTGATTTGCGTGTTGGCATTGGCGCGTGCAGGATCATTGACCGTGCCACCGGTACCTTGCTGGCCAAACAGTTCATTGAAGCTCGGTTCACGTACGTCACGGGAAACGGTGCCACGCAGCCGCATATCGCTGTAAAGCTGTGCGCTGACTCCGGTTTTCCAGCTTTTGATTCTGCCACTGCGCGAGTAGTCGGAGCTGCGACCTGCGACGTTGAAATCGAGAGACTGGTTGCCCGAACCCGACTTCCAGACCGGCACGTTCAACTCGGTGAAGAATTCCTTCACATCAAACTCACCGTTGATATTGGGCACACCACCGAACATGAACATGCTGGTGCTGGCACCGGTGTAACCCAGCGGAATGCCACGAATGCCAAGGTTTGGTGCGTTGAGCGGTGGGCCGTCCAGCGGGTCACCGCTGTTGGTTTTGAAGTTTTGCCAGAAGGAGCTTTTCCGGTAGGTCAAACCGGCTGCCAGCGACACCGGGCCGGCGCCGAAGCCTTTGTAGATATCGCCATCAAGCGTCAATTCGGCGAAGTCGGATTCGACATGGGTCAGCGCAATGCGATCATCCGAAATGTAATCAATGGCGGCTTGCGAGTTCTGGCCATAGCCAAACGGGTTGAGCGGAACGCATTTTTCAATGGAACCGTCCATGCCTATCGGCGAAGTGCGGGTAATCGGCGCGATTTGCTGGCCAGCAAAGGTTTTGCCGGCCACTGACGGATCGGCGGCAAGCTGTGCGGGGGTTGGATTCTTGGTTTGCACGTTACAGACGATCTTGCCGGTCGAGTCACGTACTGCGTCCAGGGCCAGGAACAGACGATCCAGGCGCACTTCGTTGTAGATGATCGAGGTGCGATCGGTTGTGCCACTCTGCCACGAGCCTTTCACGCGCCAGTTGCTGTTCACGTCCCAGTCAAAGCCTGCGTTGGCTGACCACATTTGATAGCGGTTGTGGAAGCTCTCATTGGTATCAATGTCGGTGACCCCATTCACCGAGCCCATTTTGCTGACCACGATGGACGCACGGTTCTCCGCAGTCATGGTCGAGACCACGCTCGCAGGCAGGTAGGGGTTTTCCTTGTAGGCGGTAAAGTTCCAGGTGGTGGTTCCCAGATGCGGGTTGCCAGCCTGGTTATCGGCGTTGGACGAGGTGTTGCCGGCGATTATGTCTGTGTGCAGGACGATCTTGTCGGTAAGGTCATACTTGGCACCGAAGAAAATAGATTCCTGTTTGACTTCATTGCCGAAAGGACTGCCGCTGCCAAAGGCCGTATGGCCCGCCAGAGCCGCTTCAGGGCCACCTGACATCGAGTTGGTACTGCCGGAGCCGGAGATACTGGTGACAGTGCCATTTTGGTAAGGGCGCACTGCTTTGCCGTCATCGGTGAAGGTATAACGGTTCAAGGCAGAGCCGGTGACTGTGATAAGTCCCATCGGCGAACTGACAGCAGTGTGCACATTGGGCAAGGTCAATTGGCGAGGTACGCCGGCGGGGCTGGTCGGCGTCCAGGCCGGGTTGGTGACATAGCCCCACCCTTGGTAGCTTTCCCAGTCTCCACCCCAGGTCAAGTCGCGGTCGATTTGATGAATGCGGCGGCCTTCGATGGAGCCTGTCACGTGCAGCTTGTCGCCCACTTTCATGCCGCCAGCGACAGAGGCATTCCAGTTTTGGCCGTCACCCACTTCGGTGATGCCGGTGCTGAAGTTGGTTTTCAGGCCTTCGTAATCGCGATCCAGAATGAAGTTCACGACACCGGCAAGTGCGTCGGCACCATAAGCGGCTGAAGCACCCCCGGTCACCACTTCGATATTTTTCATCAATGCGGTTGGGAACACGTCGACGTTGACAGTGCTGGTGCGATCATTTGGAACGACGCGTGAACCGTTGAACAGTACCAGTGTGCGGTTACCACCCAGGCCGCGCATGTTGAGTGCACTGGCACCGGAAGTGCCGGTGATAACGCCACCGCGTTGGGCAGATGTAGTTTGCATGAACACTGGCAGGTCATCGAGCTGCTCGGAGAGAGTGGCTTCTGGTT
>CANCGR010000466.1 GCA_947377625.1 Gammaproteobacteria bacterium
ATCGCCAGCGGTGAGCAGCGTGTGCTGTCGGACGCTGATGCCGATGTGTTTGGTTTTCGCGCCAACTGGCTGGATGCGGCGACTGCGGTATACAGCGCCGACGGTGAAATCAGGATCTGGCATGAAGCCAGTGGCACCAGTGCGCGTCCCTTCACCGCGCAGTTGCCCTATGTTGCGCACCCTTATCAGAAAGCGCGTCGCAACTTTGATGATGCGACACCGCGTCAGGCGCTAGGCATTTCGCTGCCAGCGCTGTCGCCCGATGGCAAGCAGGTGGCCTTTGGCGCGCTCGGTGATTTGTGGTTATGGACGCCTGCATCAAAAGTCTTGCTGCAACTTACCGACGATGCCGGTGCCGACCAGATGCCAGCGTGGTCCGCCGATGGCAAGACGCTGATCTATGTGTCGGATGCGGGCGGCCGTTATCAGGTGTGGAGCCGCAAGCTCGATGAAAACGTGGCCAAGCCGCTGGCTTTGCAAGCCAAGGAGCTGAGTTATCCGCGGCTGTCGCCCGATGGCAAGCAACTGGCGTATTTCACGGATGTGCCGGGCAATCCGCTGTTGCACGTGACAGGCCAGTTGGTGGTGACTGATCTGGCCACAGGCCAAACCCGCACCTTGCTGGAGCCGATGCCGCCGCAAGTGCTCAATTGGAGTGCCGATGGCAACTTCATTCTGACCACGCGTTTGCAGCCTTACTCCAAACGTTATCGTGAAGGGTTGTTTGAGCTGGTCAGTGTTGATGTGCGTACCGGCAAAGCTCTGGATCAGGTGCCAACGCCTCACCGCAGTATTACCCATGCAACATTGTCGTCCGGCGCCGCACAAGTGGCTTACAGTCAGGATGGTGTGCTCAACCTCTGGCAGCTTGATCAGCAACTGCATGGCATCGGTGAGCCCAAGGTGTTGGTAGATGCGCTGGCCGACTCTGCCAGTTTCAGTGCGGCTGGTGACTACGTGGTGTTTCAGGCCGGTGATCGCCTGCGGCGTTTGCAAACTGCCACCGGCAATATCGAAGACATCACGCCGCCGCTCAGCTGGCAACCCAAACAGGAAAGCGAAGAGTGGGTGCTGCGCGCCGGTCGCGTGTTTGACGGCAAAAACCAACACTATCTCACCAATGTCGACATTCTGATTCGTGGTAACCGCATTGCGAAAATCGGGCATTTCGATATTCCGCCGGGCACAAAAATAGTGGATTACTCTGACAAAGTAGTAGTGCCAGGCCTGTTTGAATCGCATGCCCATATCGGCGACCACAACCTCAGCGAGCCGCAGGGGCGCTTGTGGCTCAGTTACGGCATTACCTCGGTGCGTGATCCGGGTTCGAATCCTTATCTTGCCAACGAGCGCAAGGAAGCGTGGACCATGGGCCGTCGCATCGGGCCACGCACTTTCATCACCGGCCACAACATCGACGGCAATCGTGTGTTCTATGCGGTGGTGGAAGGCATCAGCTCTGATCAGCATCTGGAGCGTGCGCTCGAACGTTCGCGCTTGTTGAAAGTGGACTTGTTCAAAACCTATGTGCGCTTGCCCGACCGCCAGCAGCAGCGCGTGGTGGAGTTTGCACACGCGATGGGCGTGCCGGTGACCTCGCATGAATTGTTGCCGGCCGCCATCAGCGGGGTCGACAACATTGAACATTTCACCGGCACCAGCAGGCGCGGCTATGCCACCAAGATCAGCGAGCTCGGCCGCAGTTATCAGGATGTGGAAACCGTGTTGTCGGAAACCGGCATGGGCATAGTACCCACCATGGTGGTACCGGGCGTGGTGCTGACTTTCAGCGAGCAGAACGATATTTACAACACGCCACAGTTCAACACCTTCTACGGGCCGGCCGCCAAAAAGAATTACCAGGATTTCATGGGCTTTTTCGGACCCGGCAGTGAAGGCTACGTGAACGCTTACGGTAAATTGCTGAGCACGCTGATCGCGCGCGGTGCACTGGTAGGCACTGGCACCGATTCACCGTTCACGCCGTTTGGCACCGGCTTGCATGCCGAGTTCCGTCTTTATCAGCGAGAAGGCATTGCGCCGTGGCAGATACTGAAAGCGGCCACCATCGATTCCGCACGCATTGCCTCCGCTGACAAGGATCTGGGTTCCATTGAAGTCGGCAAACTGGCTGACATGGTGGTGGTAGATGGTGATCCTCTTGCCGACATCAGTGCGCTGGACAAAGTGACTATGACGATTCTGAACGGGCACCGCTATCTGCTGCAGGATTTATTGCTTAACCGATAAGCCCTACCGGATTAAGTGTTACAAAAAAAGTTCATAAGCCTGATCGCAACGCGCGGACAGGTGCTCAGGCTTGAATTCGGTGAAACCATATTTTCGGTAAAGGCCAATGGCTTCCTTGAGCGGCGAGGCAGTTTCCAGAATTACGCGGGAAAAACCCATTTTTTTCGCTTTGGCGAGCGCAAATTCCAGCAGCAGACTGCCCAATCCTTTGCCGCGAAAACCGGGCAGACAATACATTTTTCTCAACTCACAGGTCGTTGCATTTTCCCTGTGCAAACCTATGGTGGCGATTATCCTGTCGCCAGCTTCTATTACGCCGAAATAGCCACCGCTGCGCGAGTAATACGCTTCTAGATTGTCCAGATCCTTGTCAGTGCTGGCGGAGTCTGGCTTGAGGCCATATTCCGCCAGCACGGAAAACACTACCAACTTTACGGCGGCACTATCCTGATCGGTGGCTGCTCGCAATTGCATGCTCTGCTTTACCTCTCACTTCGCAGTAGCGGACGCATAGGCCTCCAGCATAGCCAGATATTTTTGCTTGTCGGCCTCCGGCATCCAGCTGCCTCGGAAGGCGCGGCGCTGGAAATCAAGCAGTTCAGCGTGGTTGTAGTGGTTCTCTTCATAGAAGGCCTTGATCATGTCGTTCAGGTAGAAGTCGATGAAATAGCCGGGGTCATCGGTGTTGATGGTGGTGTTGAGCCCGGCGGCGGTCATCGCGGCAATGCGGCGCGTGTAGAGCTTGAAGCCGCTGTCTTCATAGAGATTGGGGTCAGTGGAATAAGTGGTAGCACCACAAACGGTAAAGGTAACGCCACGCTCGCGCGCAACCGGAATCAACTGCGGGCTGTCCATGATGTTGATGCCGTGATCAACGCGGCCCACCTTGAGTGTGTTGAGCAAAAATTCGAGATTGTGCGCGTGGTCGAGCTCATAGCGGTCGATGTGGCCGGCCAGTTCAAAGCCCATCGCGCGCGCCGCCACCATTACCGGCAGCAGTTTTTCGGCATAGCCGGCCACCGGGCCGTTGTCCATGCCGACGCCGAGAATATAGCTGCG
>CANCGR010000467.1 GCA_947377625.1 Gammaproteobacteria bacterium
CAACAGATACTGCGCATCAGAAACCACGAAGGTGAAACGTGGCGGCACGAAGAAAAAGTCAAACACACCCACACCGAAGAAGGCTGCCAGCACGGCGGGGCCTCGGCCGAAGCGCAAACCGATTCCTACCACGGCCAGCAGGAACAGCATGACGATGTTGGTCAGTTCCAGCCACCCCAGCAGCGGCGTTGCTACCAGCGCCGTGGCTATGCAGATGGCCACGGCAGCTGCATAACCCTGCCAGTGAAAATCATCCGATTGCCGGACAACGGCAGCTACACCAGTTGCCCTGACCGAGTTGTCCTGACCGCTCGCCACCAGCAACAAGTCGAGATCCTGGGCTTGCGCTTCAATGGCTGCAGTCAGTGTCGGTTGCAAGGGCCAGCGCCAGCGACGCTGGGTACGTCCTATTACCAGCCTGGAGAGATTATGTTCCCTTGCGTAACGGATGAGTGGCGAAGCCGGCTCCGGCGCGGACAACGTAGTGGTAATCGCACCCAGCTCCTGCGCCAGTTTCAGTACCTGCAGAATTTGTGCGCGCTGCTGTTCAGACAGTTTCTCCATGGCAGGCGTTTCCACATGCACCGCATGCCACGCCACTTCCTGCTGCGCCGCCATGCGCGCGCATTTGTGCACGATCTGCTCACCCTGGCCATCCGGACCGATGCAAGCCAGCAGCGCTTCGCGGTTGGGCCAGACTTTTTCTCCGACATGTTCGCGCCGGAACGACTGCATCTCGCTGTCGACACGATCGGCAGTGCGCCGCAGTGCCAGTTCGCGCAGTGCCAGCAGATTGCCTTTGCGAAAAAAGTGTTTGGCAGCCAGTTCGGCTTGCTGCGGCAGATAGACCTTGCCTTGCTTGAGGCGTTGCAACAACTCGTCAGGCGGCAGGTCGACGACGACCACTTCATCGGCTTCGTCAAACACACGGTCGGGCACGGTTTCCCACACCTTGATCTGGGTAATGCCGCTGATGATGTCGTTGAGGCTTTCCAGATGCTGGACGTTTACCGTCGTCCACACATCAACGCCGGCATTGAGCAATTCCTCTACATCCTGCCAGCGTTTGGGATGGCGTGAGCCGTTGGCATTGTTGTGTGCCAGCTCATCGATCAATATCAATGCGTCCGGATTTTGCGTGGCGAACGAGAGCGCTGCATCCGGATCAAATTCCTGCAGCGTGCGATCGCGATGCGGTATCTCTCGCAACGGCAGAGTTGGCAGATCTTGCGTCATGGCCTGTGTATCGCTGCGGCCATGGGTCTCGATGACGCCAATGACAACCTTCCTGCCCTGTGCCTGCACTGCGCGTGCGCAAGCCAGCATTGCATAAGTTTTGCCGACACCAGCGCTGGCACCGAAGAAAATTTTCAGGTGGCCCCGGTGCGCACGCATTGCCTGGGCCTGCACACGGCTCAGCAACACATCAGGATCGGGGCGCTCTCCATTCATCGGAAACATTCAGTCATGATAATCACGGGGCAGCGGCATCCAGCGCCAGATTGAGCTGCAGCACGTTTACTCGTGCTTCGCCCAGCCATTGCAGCCACTTGCCTTCAGAGTGCTGTTGTATCAAGTCTTGCACAGTGGCGATAGGCAAACCACGTTCCCTGGCTACGCGGCCGGCCTGGTAGTTGGCCGCTGCCACGCTGATGTGTGGATCAAGACCACTGGCAGAACTGGTGACAAGATCGATTGGCACCAGCCCGCTATTGTCTGGATCAGCAGCACGCAAGGCCTCAATGCGTTCTTGCACCGCTTGCTCCAGCGCCGGATTCAACGGCCCCAGATTGGAGCCACTGGAGGCCGCCGCGTTATAGGCCATTGGCGCGGTAGCCGACAGGCGACTCCAGAAATAACGAGGATTACTGAAGGCTTGGCCGATCAAACGTGAGCCGATCACCTTGTCGCCTTTGGTAATGAGGCTGCCGTTGGCCGCTGCCGGAAATGCCTGCTGGGCGACCCCGGTGACGATCAGCGGATAGAGCACACCAGTGACAATCGTCAGCAGCAGGAACAGTACCAGTGCCGGACGCAGCAAGCCTTCCGGTGTTGCATGAGTGTGTGTGTGGTTATTGGTATTCATGACGATTTCCTCCTAGACCAAGCCGGTAGCGACAAGCATGAGGTCAATCAGCTTGATGCCAATGAAAGGAACGATGATGCCACCCAGGCCATAAACCAGCAGGTTTCTGCGCAACAGCGCGGCTGCGCCCACCGGCCGATAGGTGACTCCTCGCAACGCGAGCGGAATCAGCACGACGATAATCAGTGCATTGAAAATCACCGCACTCAGGATCGCTGACGCTGGACTGCCCAGATGCATGACATTGAGGGCCTCCAACTGTGGATAGGTAGATACAAACGCCGCCGGAATAATCGCAAAATATTTGGCGACATCGTTGGCGATGCTGAACGTGGTCAGCGAACCGCGCGTCATCAGCATCTGCTTGCCGGTTTCGACGATCTCGATCAGCTTGGTCGGGTTGCTGTCCAGATCCACCATGTTGCCGGCTTCCTTCGCCGCCTGCGTGCCGCTGTTCATCGCCACGGCGACATCGGCTTGCGCCAGCGCCGGTGCATCGTTGGTGCCGTCGCCGGTCATTGCTACCAGCCGTCCTTCGGCCTGGTATTCGCGGATCAGTTGCAGTTTGGCTTCCGGCGTGGCTTCGGCCAGAAAATCATCGACGCCGGCTTCCGCCGCAATCGCCGCTGCGGTGAGTTTGTTGTCTCCGGTGATCATCACGGTCTTGATACCCATCTGACGCAATTCAACGAAACGAATCTTGATGTCGGGTTTGACGATGTCCTTGAGTTCGACCACGCCCATGATTCTGGCGCCTTTGCTGACCACCAGCGGCGTGCTGCCGCGACGTGACACTTCGCTGACCACCGCAGTGACTGCTGCGGGCATGCTGCCACCCAACGAGGTGACATGTTTCAGGATGGCATCGGTGGCGCCTTTGCGAATCACTGCACCACCGGCGAGGTCGATACCACTCATGCGCGTGTGGGCAGAGAACGCAATGAACTCGGCACCGGTCGCAGCTTTGTCGCTGTCCTGCAGCGTGAAGCGTTTTCTGGCCAGCGCCAGAATGCTGCGTCCTTCCGGGGTGTCATCAGACAGCGAAGCCAGCAGTGCGGTCTCTGCCAGTTCGGCTTCACCGACACCAGGCGCCGGCATGAACTCGCTGGCCTGACGATTGCCGAAGGTGATGGTGCCGGTCTTGTCCAGCAGCAACACATCAACATCACCAGCAGCTTCAACCGCGCGGCCGGACGTGGCAA
>CANCGR010000468.1 GCA_947377625.1 Gammaproteobacteria bacterium
CGTTTTGCCCGCGCCCTGTTTATCCGCCAGCGCGAGCAGCAATGGCTGGTTGGCGATTTGCGCTTTGATCGTGAGCCGGGTCTGGGCATGGCGGAGTTGGCACTGGATGCTTCAGCGGCAACCTGCCCGCAGCACGTGCCGCCGTGGACGCCACCGCGCAGCGATGTGCTCGGAAAACCCTGAGTCGGGCTGGCGAGGACCGCCTTTGCGTTGCAAGTCATTCAAGCAGATTGGGTTAGCTGTCGTTAAGGTAATTAACCAATAAAGCCAGTCTTGAATACTGCACAGCGCGGGTCGAACAATGCCAACCACATCCACAGCGGTGGCGGCCAAACCAATTGCCGACACCGGGGAAGCTATTGCTTCCTTGTTGCTCAGCAACAACCTGATTACTGACAAGCAACTTCTGCACGCCAGGCGTGTGCGGGCCAAGCTGGCTCAGACAAAATCCTTGCTCAACACCATGCTGGAACTGGAATTTTTCAGCCAGAGCCAGCTCAATGAAGTGCTCAAGAACGCCAAGCTTTCCATCAGGCTGGGCGATCTGTTGGTTGAGCTCGGCGATATCAGTTCCCAGGAACTGGAGATGGCCATTCGCATACAGCGTGAAGTCGCCAATAATCAAAAGAAGCTCGGTGAAATTCTGGTTGAGCACCGCATGATCCGCGAGCAGCGCCTCATCGACGTACTGGCCAACCAGCTGGGCTATCTGCATGTTGAGCCTGAGTTCAACAGCATCGACAAAGCACTGCTCGACATTGCCTATCTGCCGGTGTGTGAGCAGTACGGCTTCATGCCGGTGCGCCGCAGCGACAATGTCGTCGTCGTTGCCTGCACCGACCCCAACAACCGCGATATCCGCCTGCGTGCTCAAGGTTTGCTGAACTCGAATGTTGAATTGGCAATCTGCAGCCAGTTTTCACTGCAGACCGCCTTGCACAAATTTCGCAGCAGCTCCGGGCCGCGCGCGATCAAGAGCAATAATGAAGATTCGTTGGCCATGAAGCTGGTGGATGAAACGCTGCAGGCCGCCATCGGCATGAAGGCGAGCGACATCCACTTCGAGCCGCACTCCACCAAAATGCGCATCCGCTTTCGCACCGATTCCATGCTGTGGCAGTTCAAGGAAATTTCCAATGAACTGGCCGTCAGCCTGATTGCGCGTCTGAAAATTCTCAGCAAGGCCAATATTGCCGAGCGGCGCCGGCACCAGGACGGCAAACTCGAATATACCGATCCCAATAGCGGCCAGATTATCGATGTCCGTTGCTCGTTCTACATCTCGGTGCATGGAGAAAAGGCCTGCCTGCGCTTGCTGAACCGTCGTACTGAATTGCTCAATATCGATTCGGTGGGTATGTCGCCGGCAGTGCTGGAGCGTTTCAAATATGAGGCACTGGAAGCACCATCCGGTGTGGTCATGATCACCGGGCCTACAGGCTCCGGCAAAACTACTACGCTCTACAGCTGTGTCGATTACCTCAACAACGACGACACCAGCATCATCACTGCCGAAGAGCCGGTCGAATATGTGATCGACGGTGTTACCCAATGTTCACTGAATCCAAAAATCGACATGACCTTTGCAGAAACGCTGCGCCACATGGTGCGGCAGGATCCGGACGTGATCGTGCTCGGGGAAATTCGCGACCATGAATCGGCGGAAGCGGCAATTCAGTCAGCACTGACTGGCCACAAGGTGCTTACCACCTTTCATACCGAAGATACGATTGGTGGGCTGTTGCGGCTGATGAACATGAACATCGAAACCTTCCTGATTTCATCAACGGTAGTATCGGTGTTGGCGCAGCGGCTGCTGAAGAAGGTGTGCCCGTATTGCAGCACAGTGCACCGGCCCACTCCGCTGGAAATGCAGCGCACCGGTTTGCGCAGCGAAGATTTGCGCATGGCCAATTTCCTGGTCGGCAAAGGTTGCGAAACCTGCAAATTCACCGGCTATTTCGGGCGCATCAGCGTGTTTGAATTGCTGGTGCTGGATGAAAAGGTCAAGGAGGCCATTCTCAACCGCAAGGCTTCCTATGATATTCGCCGCATCAGCATCGAATGCAGTGGTCTTATCACATTGCTGGAAGACGGGCTTGAGAAAGCCTCGCGCGGTCTTACCACCATTGCTGAAGTGTTACGTATGCTGCCACGCAACGAGAAGCCGCGTTCGTTGGCGGAGATCAAGCGCGTCTCAAGGAGTCCTGATGTCTGAGTCGATCAAAACCCTGATTGCCACCCGTGTCGACAGCAGCGAATTCAAGCTGCCGATGTTCTCGCCGGTGGCAGTGGAAATCCAGAAAGCCATTAATGCTGACGCTGATCTGCTCGCCATCGAAAAAATGATTCACAAGGATCAGGCACTGGCTGCGGAAATATTGCGGTTGGCCAACTCGGCCTTTTTTGCCGGGTTGTCAAAACAGCGCACCATTCAGCAGGCACTGATACGGCTCGGGCTCAACCGGGTGTTTGGCATTGTGCTGATGGCTGCGCAAAAGCAGGCCTTCCATGCCAGCAACCCCTTCCTCAATACGCTGATGGAAATTCTGTGGAAACATGCGGCCGCCAGTGCGGCGGGTTGTCGTTGGGTCGCGTTACGCTGTGGTTATCAGGAGCTGGCTGACGATGCGTTTCTGGCCGGCCTGCTGCATGATCTTGGCAGTTTGGTAGTGCTCAAGGCCACTGACGAAATTCTTGCTGATGGCTTGGCAGCTGACATGACTACCGAGGTGATGAAAGAGGTGATCGAGTCGTTGCATACCGAATATGGTAATCGCGTCATGCTGGCGTGGGAGCTGCCTTCGCAATATGCAGAAGTTGCCCGCGACCATCATTTGACACAAACCACCTCCAGCAACTTGCTGTTGCACATCGTCAAATTAGTGGATGCAGTATGTCGCAAAGTCGGCATTGGCATGAGTCACGATCCGGAACTGGCACTGGAAGGTTTGCCGGAAGTGAAACAACTGGGCATCAAGGATGTGCATCTGGCCGAGCTGGAAATCGAACTGGAAGATATCCTGCTCAATTTATAAGTCAGGAATGTGGCGGTTGACAAAAAAAGGCGACTGCGGGCACTATGCGCGCCATGCAAACATTCAATCTCAAACAGCAGTGGTGGTGGCTCGCAACGTCGGGCCGCCTTGACTGACTCCCGACAGGTGCTGAACTTCCGTTCATTACCTGTCCTGCTATGAGTAGCAAATAGAGTTAAAAAAAGGCCGCCCCGGCAACGAGGCGGCCTTTTTCATGCACGTGTGATCAAGCC
>CANCGR010000469.1 GCA_947377625.1 Gammaproteobacteria bacterium
AGTTGTTTCGACTTCATGCCGGTGCCAGTAATGTTGGGGAACGCATAGAACGCGCCTTTGGGCACAATGCAGGAAAAGCCCGGGATTTCGTTAAGCAATTTCACGATCAGCTGGCGGCGTTCATCAAAGGTTTTCACCATCATGTCGACAGCATCCTGCGGGCCGTTGAGCGCTTCCACACCCGCACGTTGCACAATCGCAGAGGGGCAGGAGTTGCTGTTGATCTGCAGGCGCTCGGCATGATCGATCAGCGAGGCCGGCCATACGCCGTAGCCCAAACGCCAGCCGGTCATTGAGTAAGTCTTGCTCCAGCCATCCAGCAAAATGGTGCGATCACGGATCGATTCGTATTCCATGAAACTCACATGCTTCATTCCGTCGTAAAGCAGGCGTGCGTAGATCTCGTCAGCGAGCAGCACGACGTGCGGATGCTTCTCCAGGCCTTTGACGAAGCGATCAATCACGTCGCGCTCGAGTACGCCACCAGTGGGGTTGGCAGGCGTGTTGATGATGATGAGGCGGGTATTGGGGGTGATCTGCGCCAGCACGCGGTCAGGATCGAAACCGAAGCCGTTGGATTCCAGCAATTCCATCGGCACTGCGGTGGCGCCGCTGAACTTGATCATCGATTCATAGATCGGGAAGCCGGGGTTCGGATACATGATTTCGGCCCCGGGTTCACCAAACATCATAATCGCAAAAAACATGGTCGGCTTGCCGCCGGGCACGATCATCACGTTGTCCTTGTCGATCTGCACGCCACGGTATTTGAGGATGTCGTTGGCAACCGCTTCGCGCAGCTCGGGCAGGCCTTTGGCGGGCGTGTAGAAATGAAAGCCGTCGTCAATTGCCTTTTTGCCGGCCTCGACAATGTTGGCCGGGGTGCGGAAATCCGGCGAACCAATGCCCAGATTGACGATGCTGCGGCCCTGGGCCTCCAGTGCCTTGGCTTTGGCGAGAATTTTGAAAGCGGATTCTGTCCCCAGACGGGACATTGCTTGCGCAAGTTGCATGCTTACCTCAGGGATTGAGCGGGTGAATAGCGAAATTTTCAAGTTTGATTCTGCATGATCGGCACCGACTTGGGGGTGCGCGCAGCAGTGCAGCGAAACTATAAAAGCAGGTCGTGAAAATCAAGGCAAAAACCGGGGTGCGGGCAAGTATTCGGTGTGATGGGCCTGATTTGATCAAATCTGGTAAGAAGAATCTTTATTCTCTATTTTTCTTGATAAAGTAATTAGAATCTGTATTCTATTTATGTTCGCGGGTTGGCGCCTATGAGGCAGTCCAGTGGATTCGTGTCTGAATAACAATAAAACAAATACAAACAAGAACTGTGAGTAACCTATGAAAAAACAAAAAAATCCAATTTTTACAGAAAGTTATGGAACACGCCTTGGTTTCTCCCGCGACCGGCTCGCGTTGGCGATTGTGTTGGCCTTGGCTGGTGTTCAGGTCGCACAAGCGGCCGAAGAAAAGCTGGAGGAAGTCACCATTACCGGTTCGCGTGTACGTGTTACCAATGGGATGGAGACTCCCAACCCGGTAACTGTCGTAACCATGGATGAGTTGAGCGTGACCTCGCCAACAACCCTGATTGAAGGCATGGCGGAATTGCCGCAGTTCTCTGGCTCCGCCACCACTACCAACACCCTGGGCTTCTTCACTTCCCCCGGTGCCGGCTCATTAAGCCTGCGTGGTTTGCAGGGCAAACGCACCCTTACGCTATTGAATACTCGCCGCGTGGTGTCTTCGACGATTTACGGTGGCCCCGACATCAACATGTTCCCGGAACAAATGATGAAATCGGTGGAAACGGTAACCGGTGGTGCTTCGGCGGCCTACGGTACTGATGCGGTCTCTGGCGCCGTCAACTTTATTCTCGACACCAAATTCAAAGGCTACAAAGGCAGCGTTCAATACGGTGAAAACTACAACGGTGACAACGGCAACTACAAAGTGTCCCTCAATGGTGGTTGGGATCTGAACGAAAAGTCGCACCTGTTGTTGTCGTTCGCAAAATTCCATGAAGATGGCATTTTCTCCCGCGACGGCTATGACTGGTACAAGGGCAATGGCTTGTTGACCAACCCTTCACCGACAGCGGGCCAAACGCCCGACAATCCGCTCAGACTGCCTTATCCAAAAGTTATCTCGCGTAACACTTCCTACGACAGTGTGATCACCTTCCCGGCAGCATCCAACCTCGGGGTATGGAATGTTGATCAAAGCGGCACCGCCACTCCGTTTGTAGTGGGCAGCGCTTTTGATGCCAACTTCCACAGCGTTGCCAACGGTGGCAGCGGTACCGATAACGGTACTGACCAAGTGACAGCGTTCCAGCCGGAAACCGGCAGTAAAAGCCTGTTTGGCTATTGGGACTACGATGTCACCGACAATTTGAATGTGTTCGCCCAGATGATGCACGGTGAAGAGACTATCAACAGTCGCAACAACGGCGGTCTGTTTGGTCCTGGTCGTTCTTTCGTCATCAACAGTGGTAACCCGTTCATTCCGGCCAATATCCAGAAGCTGATGACTGACAATAAAGTTGCCAACGTCACCGTTGGTTATGTCGGCACCGTCAATAACATTTCCAAAGGCGCCTACACCACGCAAGACACCATCATGAACTCGTTCACCACCGGGTTTAATTACAAAATCAAATCCGATGGTTTTCTTGATGGCTGGTCGGTTGACGGCTATGTGCAGCAAGGCAAAAACTCGGTACAGGCCAGACAGCGCGGTGGTATCCGTGTAGACCGTATTTATCTGGCGGTCGATGCGGTTACCGATGCTGCCGGCAAGACCGTGTGTAACGTCACCAAAGTGTCAGGTGGTCTGTATCCTGACTGCGTGCCCTACAACCCGTTTGGTCGCAACAGTGCGTCTGCGGCCGCAGCGGATTGGGTAACAGGCTTTGATCCGAATATTTCGGTAACCACGCAGGGCTGGTTGCCCAATGGCCAGAGAATTCCTTACAGCTATTTGGGCACTGAAGAAAAGAAACGCATTATCGATCTGAGTCAGGATGTGTGGGAGTTGTCGGCCAACGGCGACATTTACAAAGGCTTCGGTGCCGGCGCTGTGTCGATGGCCCTGGGCTATGCATGGCGCAATGAAAAATTCATTCAGAAAGTGCAGGCGTCACAAGGCAACCCTTCTGCTGATCCTGGCGTATTTCCGGTCGCGGCCAACAATGCAGCACTGGGGATTCGTGGCGTGCCTGGTTCGCAATCTGCGAACTC
>CANCGR010000470.1 GCA_947377625.1 Gammaproteobacteria bacterium
GTTGACTCCTGCCGGTGTGACAGCCGATTCGCCGATTGGACCATTGAACCCGGCAGACTGCCGTCCGCTCAATATTTTGGGCTTTGGTAATTCTTCGCAAGACGGTATCGACTTTGTTACGGATCAAGAAAAGAAATCCATACGTAACATGAACCAGGATTTTGCTGAAGTTTTGGTGAGCGGCGAAATCTATAAGGGCTGGGGAGCCGGCCCGGTTTCGACCGCGGTTGGTGCAACTTACCGTAGTGAAGATGTTGTGCAATACACGCTGCCAGCCTTTGGTGAGCGTGGCTTGCTTAATGTGCCTGCGCTTGGTATTCGAGGTATCCCGGTCGGCTTCGCTGGTGCTGGCAACCGCACTCTGCATGCCTTTACGGGTCCTTCCGTGGGCGTTGGTACCAGCTCTGTCAAAGAGCTCTATGGCGAGTTGAACATCCCTGTCTGGAAGTGGGAAAGCGGCCAAACCCTTGGTGCAAACCTTGGCTATCGTAAATCCGACTACAAGATTTCGGGCATGGTTGACAGCTGGAAACTCGGCCTGGATGCGGAATTGTTCAAAGATCTGCGCTGGCGTTTTACCAAGTCGCGTGACGTGCGTGAGCCGAACCTGGGTGAACGATACTTTACCGGAGCTGGCGGTGGCGTTGTTACCGACCCTGCCTTTGGCGGAGCAACCAACGCTTCGTTGACAATATTGCCTTCCCCAAATCCTGGTCTGCAAACTGAGCAGGGCAATACCGTCACCACCGGCTTTGTCTACAAGCCTAGTTTTGCTGCATGGGCCGACGGTGTGCAGATAGCAATTGACTGGTTTGATATCAATCTTACCAAGTCGGTTGGCCTCTATGGTGGACAACGTATTGTTGATGACTGCTACAACACCAAGGATGTTTTTGCCTGCAGCTTGATCTCGCGCGATCCAGTGACCAACGTCATTCAGCGTATCCTGAACGTGCAAACCAACGCCGGCGGTGCTGAAACACGCGGTGTGGATCTGGAAATTCAGTACAAAGCAGAGCCGGATTTCTTCCCAAGTCAGGAAGAAAGCTTCTCTATGCGCACTCTGGTAGGTTTTCTGGGTGAGCGCTCTACTACTACGGCCGCTGGATCTTACATTAACTTTGTAAGACGTATTTCGACGCCCGAGTACACCGGGATCGTGACGTTTAACTACAAAGTAGGCAGCTACGGGTTTATGTTGCAAGGCAAGTATTACGACAGAACCCTGAGCAATGGTAACAACGAAGGACTTGCGACTAACTGGATTGAAGGCGTGGATGTGGACAACAACCATGTTGCTTCCCAGACGATTGTCAACTTGGGCGTCAACTATTATGGCGAAAAGACCGCCAGTGGCGCTGAGTGGCAGGTTGGGTTCAATATCAGCAACTTGTTGAATCGCGATCCTCCAATCATCGCGACCACAGGTGGTCAGGCGCTCAGCAATAGCCATGATCAGTTCGGTCGTGCATACCAGTTGACGTTGAACTATAGCTTCTAAGCTCAAAAGGCATATGAAGTAACAAGACGGGAAAGGGGCAACTCTTTCCCGTTTTTATTTGTGGGGGAGCTTATCGTTTGGATGGGCCTCGTAGAGGCAATTTCTCCTTTTTTATTGGCTCTGAAAGTAGGAACATGGAGATGACACACAGCTAAACCCAATAGAGGGAATATTGGCGTAATACATTTTTTTTACAACTTTGCCTGTTAAAAATTGCTATTAACAATTCGCAACATAGATTGAAGTGCCAAGTTTGTGTTGTAACAAACCAATCACGACTCAGGGGGAAGTAATAATCATGATGTCCATTATTCGTAAAGCAGTTTTTCTGGCCGTAAGTCTGCTGTTGGCATGCAGTGCCAACGCCCAGGAAGGACATCCATTGAAAGGTTCGTGGATCGGTGAGTGGAAAGGCAATCAGGCCAGCGGTGACTTTCTGTTTCTTGTACTGGATTGGGATGGCAAGAAAATCAGCGGCACTGTCAATCCTGGCACCGATGACATGGTCATCAAAACGGCTACCCTGAATCCAGAAAACTGGACTGTTCACATCGAAGCTGATGGCAAAATCAAAGACAAACCCGTTTCTTACCAGTTGGATGGCAAGATCGTAAACCTCGAGTTACCTGCGCGTTCGATTGTGGGCACCTGGAAAAGCCAGAATGGCAGTGGTGCGCTGGAAGTCGTAAGACAGTAAGCAGCGTTATAACCACAGCGTGCAATGACAGGTGCCGATATGCAGAATTCCAAATTGAAATCCCTTTTAAGTGCGGCAATCACGAGTGTAGTGCTGGGTTTGGCAAGCGCTCCCGTGCTGGCGCATCATCCGATCCAGGCCAAATTCGACAAGGCCACTGAGATGTCGATCACTGGTGTGGTCACCAATGTTGATTGGAAAAATCCTCATGTGCACGTTTTCCTTAATGTGAAAAACGGTGCAGCAGTATCAAACTGGGCGGTTGAACTCGAAAGCCCGCTGTTGTTGAAGAGCAGTGGCTGGAGCAGCCAGAGTGTTAAACCCGGCGATACACTGACGGTTAAAGGCATTCGTGCTCGTGATGGTTCTCGCCAGCTTTGGTCTGAATCCGTTTCCAAGAGTGGTGCCACGGTGTTCACCCTTAAGGATTTGAAGCCGGCCGTTAGCGGCAAAGCTGCCCCGGCGCCGCGCGGAGCCGATGGTAAAGTCATATTCGGCGGTGCTACTGGTTTTTGGGGTTTCCCAAGCAGCTATGCGATGGTCGAAGACGGTACGAAAGTGAAAATGGATCGCTATGGGCAATTGGCTGACTTGGCTGACGCCGCCAAAGTAGCGCCGTTGCAACCTTGGGCACTGGCTTTGTACAAAAACCGCCAGAAGCGTGATTTGCGCGATGACCCGATGTATCTGCACTGCAAACCACCGGGTGGCCCCAGACAATATCAGTCCGATCTGGGTATCAAGTTTGTGGAAGACAAAGTCAATCAGCGCCTATTCATCCTGATGGGCAGTGGCAATCATAACTACCGCATCGTTTACATGGATGGCAGGGATAAAGTGGGCAGTGTCACAGGTGATGACGACAACCCGCTTTACTACGGCCGTGCTATCGGCAAGTGGGATGGCGATACCTTGTTGGTCACTACCAAGGGTTTTAACGAAGATTTCTGGATGAGTAACGGCGGCTTGCCGCATACCAATAATCTGGTATTGACTGAACGCTTTTCACGTCCTGATATGAATACACTGCAATATC
>CANCGR010000471.1 GCA_947377625.1 Gammaproteobacteria bacterium
GACCGACTCAGCAGTAATGCCCGGCCAATCCGGGCCGACGCCCGCCGGTCCGATCGTGGTCTATTCCTCGCGCCAGGAATATTTGATCAAACCGATTTTCGACAAATTCACCGCCGAGACGGGCATTGAAGTACAGGTGCAAACAGCCGACGAAGGGCCGTTGATTGCCAGGCTGCAAGCTGAAGGAGCTGACACCTTTGCAGACCTGTTTTACACCGTCGATGTTGGCAATTTGTGGTCGGCAGCTGACAAAGGGTTGTTGGCCCCGGTCGTATCGCCGGCCATCGAAGCCAGGATCCCTGCCAACCTGCGCGACCCGCAAGGCCGCTGGTTTGGCTTCTCAGTACGCGCTCGCACCATTGCCTATTCCCGCGATCGCGTGAAGCCTTCCGAACTGTCGACTTATGAGGCATTGGCCGATAGCAAATGGAAGGGTCGCCTGTGTCTGCGCACCTCCAAAAAGGTCTACAACATGTCGTTGGTGGCCACCATGATCAACCGCTTGGGCGAGCCGCGCACTGAGGAAATTGTGAAGGGCTGGGTCAACAATCTGGCAACCGGCCCGATGAGCAGTGATGTGCTGGAAATTCAGGCCATCGCAGCAGGTCAATGCGATGTAGGGATAGTCAACACTTACTATTTGGGCCAAGAGCTGCAGAAAAACCCGCAGCTGCCGGTGGCATTGTTCTGGGCAAACCAAGCTGAAAGTGGTGTGCATGTGAACGTATCGGGCGCGGGTTTGACCACTCACGCCAAGCATAAAGAAGCAGCAATCAAACTGCTTGAATGGCTGGCCACCGATGAACCCCAGAAGATGTTTTCCGAGCTCAATCTTGAGTATCCCGGCAACCCCGCCATCCCCCCTGTGGAGCTGGTAAAAAGCTGGGGTGAATTCAAACAAGATCCCATCAATGTGGAAACTGCAGGTCGTCTGCAGGGTGCTGCAGTCATGCTGATGGATCGGGCTGACTACCGCTGATGGCTGCCGCCCACACCACGCTGAACACAGCCTGGTTATGGCGAGCACTGGGTATCGCAATTGCCTTGTTGGTAGCGCTACCAATTGCTGTGTTGTTCCTGCAATGGGGCAACTTGGGCAATGGTGAAGGGCGCATCTGGCAGCATCTGTTCGATACCAAACTGGATCGGCTGGCCCTCAATACCCTTGTGCTGCTGGTAGGCGTTGGCATTGGGGTGGCGGTCCTTGGCGTCACCTTGGCGGCCTTGGTGAGTCTGTGTGAATTCCCTGGCAGGCGCACGTTTGAATGGCTGCTGCTGTTGCCGCTGGCAATCCCCGGCTATGTCATGGCCTTTGTGTTTCTGGGCATCTTCAATTTTGCCGGGCCGGTGCAGACGCAATTACGCGCGTGGCTGGGCACACATTACTGGTTCCCCGATGTGCAAAGCCCAGGCATGGTGATTCTGGTCTTCACATTGGTGCTCTACCCCTATGTCTACATGCTGAGCCGCACGGCGTTCCTGACGCAGGGTCGCAATCTTATCGATGCAGCCCGCACCTTGGGTTTGTCGCCACGCGCTGCCTTTTTCAGAGTGGTAATCCCGGTGGCTCGCCCGGCAATCTACGGCGGTGTGGCCTTGGTGCTGATGGAAACGCTCGCTGATTTTGGCGCAGTCAGTGTTTTCAACTACGACACCTTCACCACTGCGATCTACACCGTGTGGTCCGGCCTGTTCAATCTGGCGGTTGCCGCGCAATTAGCCACGCTGTTGATAATGTTCGTGCTGGTCACGCTTGTGCTCGAACATTACAGCCGCCAAGGCGCCCGCTATGCACGTGATGAACGCAGTCGCGATGTGCAGCGCTATCGCTTGAAAGGAGCCCCCGCATTATTGGCGAGCCTGCTGTGCCTGACGGTAGTGGCCATTGCTTTCGTGCTGCCCGTTGGCCAGCTCTTGCTTTGGGTAGTCGAAACCGGCACCAGCGAATATGACAGCCGCTATCCGGAATTTTTGGGTCATACCTTGGGCCTTGCCGCCATGGCTGCACTGATTACCGGAACACTGGCGCTGCTGTTGTGTTTGGTGCAGCGCTTTCCCGGCAACACATTGCGCGGGCCGTGGCAGCAACTGATTACACGCTTCGCCACGCTCGGCTATGCCATGCCGGGTTCAGTGATCGCTGTCGGTATCCTGCTGGTGCTGACTGCGGTTGATCGCGCCTTGGGCTTGGCACTGATGGGCACGGTAGTGGCCTTGTTGCTTGCCTACCTAAGCCGCTTCCTGGCCGTGGCGCATACACCTGTCGATGCTGCACTGGAACGAATACGCCCCTCATTGATCGAAGCTGCCCGCACCTTGGGCGTCAGTGGCCCGGCGCTATTACGGCAACTCTATATACCGCTGCTGTGGCCCGGCTTGATGACGGCGGCGCTGATGGTCTTCGTTGATGTGATCAAAGAGATGCCCGCCACTTTGCTGGTGCGCCCGTTCGGCTGGGACACACTGGCGGTGCGTGTTTATCAAATGACAACAGAAGGTCAGTGGGAGCGTGCCGCCCTGCCTGCATTGACCTTGCTGTTGGCAGGGCTGTTGCCGGTGATCCTGTTGCTGAAAAACTCTGTGCGCAGAAAAGCCGAAGCGCAGTAAAGCCAGTTGCCTTGCGCCTGCACTGCCTCTTGCCTATGATGCCAGCATGTCATTTTGGAGGGGTTTCCACACACACCATGAGCGCCGCACCTGCAGATCTTTACTATTCGGCTGCCCATGTTTGGCTGCAACTTGAAGACAACAACGTCGGCCGCGTGGGCGTCACTGAGTTTGCTCAGGAAGCATTGGGCGATGTGGTGTTTCTGCAGTTGCCGGAACTTGGCCAGGTTGTTGGTGCCGGCGCAGAAGCGGGGGTGGTGGAATCAGTCAAGTCTGCGTCCGACATCTTCATGCCGGTGACTGGCGAAATCGTTGAGGTGAATGAAGCCTTGCGAACGACCCCCGAACTCATTAATTCCTCTCCTTATGACAAGGGTTGGATTTTCAGAATCCGCATCGGTAACAAGGGTGAATTGTCAGAACTGATGGATGCCGGGAAATATCTCGCATTGTGTAGTCACTGACAGCTGTCTCAACGCAGCACAGACTTCACCGCCAGGCTGAATGCAGCCTGGAAACGCAGGCCATAAACGTGATTGATACTGACGGTTACAGGCCCAATGTTGGGCTGATTATTTGCAACGGCACCGGCAAATTGCTGTGGGCCAAACGCATCGGGCAG
>CANCGR010000472.1 GCA_947377625.1 Gammaproteobacteria bacterium
CACCATTGCCAGCACTTCCCCGGTACGCGCATCAAGAACAGTAGCGATACCTGTTTTGGCGTGACGCAACGCAACTGCTTCCTTCAATGCCTTGTAAGCAAGATATTGCAGTCGCGAATCAATGCTGAGTACCAGATCATTGCCAGGAATGGCCGTGGCAGACACGCCCATGTCGCGCACCAGACGACCAATGCCGTCTTTGACAACCTGCCTTGTGCCCGGCGTACCTTTGAGCCAGTCTTCATAGGCAAGTTCGAGTGCTTCCTGCCCCACTTCGTCATTGTTGGTAAGTCCGACCAAGTGCACTGCCGCTTCGCCCATCGGATAAAAACGTTTGTATTCTTCCAGCGCGTAAATGCCTTTCAGCTTGCGATCGAGCACCAGCTTGGCATCAGCCGGCGGCATGCGCCGTTTGATGTACATGAATTCACTGGTTGATTTTTCCTGGATGCGTTTGCGCATTTGCTCGGCATCAAGGCCAAGACTGGTGAAGACTGCGGCCAACTGCGCACCTTGCTCGGGGCTTTGCATCAGTTCCTTGGGATTGACCCACAAGGTCACTACCGGCGTGCTGATGGCCAGCGGCTCGCCATTGCGGTCGACGATGTTGCCGCGCGTGGCGACAATCTCTTCCTTGCGCAAGGTGCGGGCATCACCTTCGCTCTGCAACACGTCGTTGTTGAGCACCTGTAAATCAGCGACTCTCCAACAAATCACAATCAGCAGGGCGGCAATCACCGTGAAGACGACCATCAGTCTCCACAACGGTTGCTGATTGCTTCTGACAGTTTTAGTCACCCGTAAACACCACTACCTTATCCATCGTGGGCACTTCCATGCCCAACTGGCTGATTGCTATTTCTTCTACTTGTCCTTGTGCCACCAAACTGCTTTGTTCCAGCAGCAGCTGACCCCACTCCACCTGCAAGTGGTTTTGTTCCTGCACCAATTGCTGCAGGTTGTTAAGTAAATGGCGGGTGGTGAACGTGGTAAACACCACGCCCATGCAAGTGGCGGTGATACCAACAAGCAGCACCATGAACAGCACCCAGTGGTGCCGCTTGATGTTCACTTGCTGGCTTTCCAGCCACTGTGCAGTTAAGGCAAACACCATTGTTACTCGCTACTTTCTGTTTGCTGCCACGCTTTACGCTGTTTTCTCTGCCACTCGCATCACGGCACTGCGCGCCCTGATGTTTTCCGCTTTCTCTTGCGTTGCTCCCTGCACCGGCTTGCCCAGGCTGCGCACGCGCGGATTCAACATGTCTGCAGTCACCGGCAAGTCGCGCGGAAAGTCATCGCCCTTTTCCTGGTCCCGGATGAACCGCTTCACCAGCCGGTCTTCCAGCGAGTGGAAACTGATCACTACCATGCGCCCGCCTATCGCCAACACATCCAGCATGGCCGGCAACACCGCTTCCAGATCCTGCAATTCGTTGTTGATAAAAATTCGTATGGCCTGGAATGCACGTGTAGCCGGATGCTTGTGCTTTTCCCACGCCGGGTTTGCTTCCTTGATTATTTCTGCCAGCTCCAAGGTGCGGGTAATGGGCTGCTTTGTTCTGGCCGCAATCACCGCCTTTGCCATGCGCCTGCCAAACTTTTCTTCACCGTACTCGTACAAAACCTGCGCTATTTCTGCTTCGGTGGCCTGCTGCAGCCATTGCGCAGCCGTAATGCCACGACTGTTGTCCATGCGCATATCGAGCGGCCCGTCCCAGCTGAAACTGAAACCACGCTGAGGGTCATCCAGTTGCGGCGATGACACTCCCAGATCCAGCAACACTCCCTGCACTTGCCCCTGCGCTTGGGTCGCTACTGCTTCCCGTAAACTTCCGAAACTGCCATGCCATATATGTACTCTTGCATCCTGCGCCCTGAGCTCCTCCGCTACTGCTATCGCCTGCGGGTCCTTGTCCATCACCAGCAAGCTACCCGCCGATGAAAGCCGCTCCAGAATCAAGCGGGCGTGCCCGCCTCTGCCGAACGTGCCATCCACATAGAAGCCGGACGGATCAGTGATCAAGGCCTCCACCGACTCTTGCAGGAGTACACTTTGATGCTTGTACTCTTGCGTCATATGCAAGGCGCCTACAACGCCAGACTTTTCAGCTTGTCGGACATGCCGACTTCTGAACCAATCGTGAACAGGGAATCCAGTTTTTTGCTCCAGGTCGCTTCATCCCACAATTCCAGCTTGTGGTGCTGACCCACCAGCACTACATCGCGGTTAATGCCAACGATTTCGCGCAAACGCGGCGGCACGATCACGCGAGCGTTGCTGTCCATTTCAAGATCAAAGGCGTGGCCGATGAACAACAGTTTCAGACGACGCTCAAGCGGATCGAAATCACTTAATTTGTTGATTACTTGCGCACGTTGCTCATACTCATGCTTTGGATAGATCAACAACGACTCGCGATCATGATTGACAGTGATGACCAGCTGGCCTTGGCAACTTTCTTCGAGAATGGCGCGGAAGCGCGCAGGAAAGGTGAGCCGCCCCTTCCCGTCCAAAGTTGTCGTTTGCTGTCCAGTCAGCAGCACTGCCCGCCCTCATTTATTCCAGGTTGTCACTTGATCAAACATTTCTGGCAAAAACCCGGCACAAAGGGGTGTTTGTCATGAAATTTCTTGTCATCAACAATGTTTTTGGGGGAACCGGTGGCTTCAAAGACTGAAAAATCCATTGAGGCCCACATTTCACCCACTTTCTTCCACCAGAAAGCACTATAGTCGAGTAGCCTCACGGCAATCAAGCTCTATTTCATTGTTTTTATTAGGAAAAATTTGTGTTGGGTGCCCAAACAGAGGGACAGTTTTTGAGAATTTTAAAGACAAGCTTTTACAGAAAGCTATGAGCAATACTTAAAGTAAAGTATTAAGAGTTGCCGATCTGACAGCTCTCGCAGAGAGCTCGACGGCCTGAAGGGAAAAACAACAAAACGAGGCAAAACAAAAAAAGTGAGTCGGCCGGTAAGCCGGGTTCTGTCGTGGACAATCATTCATCTGGGATATACGTCACCGCATACCTCAAGCAGCCTACCCGAACCCAGTGCGAGCAGCACCTGATGGGTTCCTATTTGGCCTTGCTCCGAGTGGGGTTTGCCTAGCCATGGAATGTTGCCACCCATGCGGTGCGCTCTTACCGCACCATTTCACCCTTACCGCTGATCGCGCGCGCTTGCGCGCAGGCAGATCAGTGGCGGTATCTTTCTGTT
>CANCGR010000473.1 GCA_947377625.1 Gammaproteobacteria bacterium
GCCGTCGTCTTCCTGCAGCATGTAGCGTGCATCGAAACTTAGCACATCATCGGGGCGGAACAGTGCATAGTCGCCACCGCTATTGGGCACGGCTTTGCCATTGAGCTTGGGGCCTTTGATGGTGCCGCTGTCGAGATAGACCGCACCACGGCCTGCGCCGGTCGGCATGTTGTTGATGTTCTGGGTGCGGGTGAAATTGAGATCGATCTCGAATACGAACTCGAACTTGGGTTGTTCAAACGTGGAGACATCCTTGAACGGGCTGAGCAACGTGGGCGCAGCAGCAGCTGGCTCGGCCGCCAGCACAGCGCTGGGTGCAGCGGCAGCACCGGCAATGGTCAGTGCCGCAGCACCGAGCACGCTGGCTTCACCAAAAAATTCGCGGCGGTTCATAAGTGCGTCATCATCGTTATGCATGTGTTTCCCCTTGCTGCGGTTCGGTGTAGTTGTTGTCAAATGATCCAGCTGAACATTGATGGTTCAGTGCTGGCAGAGATAGTGGTGTTGGCGGGCGCGGACTGATCCACAGTGGCTAGCACTTCCTGCATATGCTTGAGCAAAGCCGCCGGCGCATCCACTTGCGCTGTTGCTTGGCGTGCTTCAAATTTTGGGAAGATGCGCTCTTCAGCCGCCAGCCCTTTCAGCATGAAGTAATCGGTATAGGGCGTCAGCCCCACCAGGCGAATGTTGTCGCGCACGACTTGCACACGCAGCTGGTCGCGCCACAGCCTGACAATGTCGGTGCCAAGCGCCTGCACTTGAATGCCTTGCTGCTGCAGTGCAGTGGCAAACGCCACGCTCACGGCATCGCGCTCCTGATAAAGCGCCAGAACGCGCGGCTGCTTGGCCAACACGGCAGTGTCACTGCTTGCAGCTACCGCCGCCAATGCAGCAACACCGGCAGTTTGTTGCAGAAAGCCACGACGTTGCAGCGAAAGAATGTCGTCAATCATTTGGCCCCCGGTTTCTTCGCCAGATAAGCACTGATGGTGGCCAGTTGTTTCTTGCTGACTTCACCCGGGCTGATCGGATACATCACGCCAAAACCGCTGCGCACTACGGTTTCGATAAACGGCACCTGCAGATCAGTGCGATTTTCCAGCAGCACTTGATCAGCCGGCAGCCGGCGACCAAGGATGACCATCGCCATGCCGCCACCCCGATGACACATGCCGCATTTCTCACCGAACAATGCGGCAGCGTCGGTCTTTTCCAGGTCGGTCCACTTCAGGTCTTTTTGGGCCAGTGCAGAAGTTGCCGTCAGCAACGCCAGAAGGCCAACCATGATCTTCAAATGCTTCATGCCGCACCTCCACCGCGTTTGGTATTACCCCAGATGCCGCTCTTGCCAGGCGCCAGAATGCCGTTGGGGTCGAGCGTGGCTTTGAGTTTGTTATTCAAGCGGCCCAGCGCCCCGTTGTTGAAATCATAAGTGCCGGCAATCATATCCATGTACTCAATGTGCGCGCGGTATTCACCGTAGTGCTGTTTGGTGGCATCGCCGAGCAGCGCACGGAAAAACTTGTCGACGCGCGCCACCATCTCTTTGTCGTCCTTGTTGTAGAGCACTTGATTGACGTTGGTGATATGCCGCTCGGCCAATGCGAATGAGCCGTGATAGTCCATGCCGAATTCATTGTAGCGATCGAAGGTGCGCTGGAATTGCGCGAGCGCCTTCTCGCCTGACTGCGGCAACGCTGGTGAGAAACCCACATGCGCACCGCGCCCGCCATGCCAGCCGGCATTGGCGAGTGGAAACGTGATCGGCACACCCGAGAACGGCTGCTGCTCGCGCGGCATGCCTTCTTTCCAGATGCCCTGCTTCATCGGGTATTGCGTGCGTGCAGCAAAAGTATTCTTGACGACAGCGGCAGTGGCTTCAGTAATTTCCTGCGGGCCATAAATGCGCAGATTGATGCTCCACCAGCCCAGGTTGAAGCGCTTGCGAATGGCAGTGATCACGCTTTCCGGCACGGCGTCTTTGCCTTCATACCAATCCGTGCGTTTGGTCACCACCGCCGCAGCACGCAGCCAGTTGCCGATGGAAGGTGATTGCTGGATCAGCCCCGAACGACGCATCGGCGCCAGCGTGTCGATGGCCCAGCCGAGGTCTTCTTTTTTGTCGAGCTCCATGTCGAGCGACACTATCGTTTGCGGTTTGGGCATCAGCCACATGCCAAGTTTGGTGACGATGCCGAAATTGGATTGCATGAACATCTGGTCCCAGTGCGGACCGAAGCCGTAAGGGTGCAGCGTCCACGATTCGGAGCCCGTCATTGCCCCCATGCCGGTGCGCACCAGATCGCCGTCGGGCAATACCACTTCCATGCCGCACACTCGATCGGAGTGATCGCCATAGGGTGTGTAGCCAACGCCGCGATCGAGGGCGTTGCCTGCTACTGACCCCCAGCTGTTGCCGATGGGAGAAATCCAGTACGGGATGTTGTTGGTTTCGACGTAATCGAACAGGTCGTAGAAGCCGACGCCAGGTTCGACCAGCACGGTGCCGTTCTCGACATCCATGTGGATTTTCTTCATGCGCGAGAGATCGAGCACTACTGAGCCGGACACTACTGGTGCGGCGCTGCCGTAGCCGAAGTTCTTGCCACGGCTGATGACCCATAACGGCAGCTTGTGCTGGTTGGCGAGTTTGACGATGGCTTGTACTTGTTCGGTGGAGATGGGGGCTACTGCGGCGGAAGCGACGTGGGCGCTTTGGTCGAAGCCGTAGTGATCCAGGTAAGTGTCGCGGTCCTGGTCGGTGTTGAAGACCCATTCGGCGCCTACGACACCGGCAAAGGCTTTGAGGGCAGCATTGAGCGAGGTTTCTGTGTGACCGGGGGGGAGGACTAGTTTCATGGGTATTTCCGGTTGTTTTTGTTGTTGGTTGGAACCTTACCTTGATGGTGGTGGTTTGCCAAGTTCATTGGGTATTGTGGTTGGGTTCAAAATCGGTATTCGCTTTTTTGTGGCCTCTGGCCGGCACAGGGTTCCGCGACCCGCCGTGAATACATCCGTGTAGGCTAACTTCGGCCATCCATGGCCGAAGACGTCGCTGCACCCTGTGCCGGCCAGAGGCTTCGAATATCTTCGCGTGTTCGTTTCGGGACGGAAGCAATACGTACTGAAAAAGACGGCTGAGTTGTCTGGAATTATTGCTTGCTGACCTCTGAGACGACAGCTACTCTCAAACAAATGATATTTAAAAATAAGCATAC
>CANCGR010000474.1 GCA_947377625.1 Gammaproteobacteria bacterium
GTGCAATAACGAGCAGGAATACAAATATCACTGTGCGCGGCAGCGCAAAGTTGCGAAAGCGAATGGCGCCGGCAAACACCAATGGATGCAACCCGAAAAACAAGCAGCTTGAGAAGACAACAGTTGATGAATCCAGCGCCAGCCCCGGCGATGTAAGGCCAAACAACGCATCCGACAAAAGATTGGCCACCATAATGAATACGTTTATTGCCAGCACCGTATAAAGCCAGTAGAGCGGCGCCGTCAGCAAATAGCGACTGACAAAACGTTCAAGGTTGGAATACGGCAGCATCAGGTAATGAAAGCGGCCGAGCGGATGGTGCATGTCGTTCCAGCTCAAACTGGCAAACAGGAAACCAACTGGCACCAGGGCCACGACGAATACTATTGCGAAGAAGCCCGGGTTCTTGCTTTGGTCCCGGACATTGGAGAGGTGCATCAGCAAACCCAGCACGAACAGCGCAAGCGTGGAAATGCCAACCAATTTGGCTTGCGCCAGCACATCATTGCGCAGCGCTATTGCAAAACGTTGTGGTGAAAAGTGGCTCATGCTGCTTCTCCTTGTGGGACACTGCGCAGCAGCGACTGCAAGAGTGCCGGCTGCGAGAGCACACAACCAAACAGCAATGACAGATCAATGTTGCTTTCGATGCCGGAATCATTGGCACGCAACACACGATAGCCTTCCAGCGTTTGCTCGACGAACAGCGCATCCTCCGGCTGCTGATGCTCAAGCGCTACCGTCAGGCACGCCGACAAGGTATCCAACTGCTCATGCAACAGAAGGCGCCCGTCAGCGATGATCATCACCGAATCAATCAAACCTTGCAGATCGTGCACCTGATGCGTGGAAATAATGAAGCTGCGCTCCTCGCTGAAATGGTTGATCAGTGCTCGACGGAACAATTGCTTGCCGGGGATGTCGAGGCCGTTGGTGGGTTCGTCCATGATGAACAAACTCGCGTTGGTGGCGAGTCCGAACGCCAGCGCGAACTTCTTCTTCTGCCCGTGGGAAAAGTTGGTGAGCTTGCCATCATCCGGCAATGCAAAATCCTGTATCAGTTTTTTGAACAGCGAATGGTCGAAGCGCGGATACAAGCTGCCATAGCGTTCGACATAGGTCTTGGCACTGAGCGGCGGCAGAAACAATTCTTCCGGCAGCAGGAACACATCGGCAAGGAACTCAGGGGCGCGTCGGCCAGGTTCATGACCCAGCACCTGGCACTGTCCCGCCTGCGGAAAGCTGAGACCAGCCAGTAGTTTCAGCAGCGTGCTTTTGCCGGCACCGTTGGTGCCGAGCAACCCGCAGATCGTGCCAGCGGCCAGCTTGAGGTTGAGCTGCTGGAATATTGGTGGCTTGCGCTTGCGATAGGCAAAGCCGACATCAGTCATTTCAATCATCATGGTCTCCGGCAACCTCGCAGGGAATGGTTTTTACAATCGTGGCAGGCATCATTGCCCGCTGATGCGGCGAGCTGGCATATCGCGTCCGGCCTGATGCAGGATGACTGTACTCACTTCACCTGCCGCATCGACACTGAACTCCAGTTGTGCATTCGCCATCTTCAGATAGAAAAGTGTTTGCGATTCGGCAAGCAACGGAAACTTCGGCTGACCAGCGGGCTGCATTTGCAACTGTTCACCGTCAAGCGTAATGCTGACGGTTCTGCCCGGCGCCACTTCATAGGTGCCCACATAACGCGCCAGCGTTGCATGAGGCACCGTGACTTCCTTGCGCTCACTTTGGAGCTGCACAGCCTTGCCATTGGCCACTTCACCCATCTGCGCCACCATCGAATCAGGCGCGCTGCCTTGTACATTCGACAACGCAATAAACGTCAGCTGCGATTGCGGGTAGTAGGCCACGTTGGTGTTGAAGCCATTGATGGCGCCGCCGTGTGAAATGCTCCTGATATTGTCCTTGGTGGCTACGACCAGGCCGTAAGCGTATTGCTGTTTGGACGGTGTGGTCATCTTTGCCAGTGATTCCGGTTTCAGCAACTTGCCGCCAAACAAGCCTTGCTCCCAGCGCAACAGGTCTTCAGTGGTGGAATACAGCGAGCCGGCCGCATAAGGAGTAGTCATGTCCACATAAGTGGCGGCGGAGAACTGGGCACCCTGATGGGTATAGCCGGTGGCGTGGCGTGGGTTGATGGCAATCGACGAATCGTAACCGGAGTCTTTCATGCTCAACGGCGTGAAAATGTTTTCCTGCACGAACTGCGCATAACTCTGGCCAGTTATTTTCTCGATCAAATAACCCAGCAGTACATAGCCGGAATTCGAGTACTTGAAATTTTCACCAGGTGCGAATTCAAGTGGCTTGTCCTTGAACAGTGCAAGCAGTTGCTGAGGCGTCTTTACCTGCCGTACGGCCTCGGCGAATTCCGGTACTGCAGTGTAATTGGGCAGGCCAGCCGTATGCGTCAGCACATGGTGGATGGTAATTTTCTCCCACGTGGCCGGCGCCTCAGGCAGATATTTCGATACCAAGTCTTCCACGTTCAATTTGCCACGCTCTTCCAGCAGCAAAACGCTGGCAGCCGTGAACTGCTTGGTCAGTGAGCCGATACGAAATTTGGTATTGGCCGCATTAGGAATATTCCAGTCCAGATTAGCCGAGCCATAACTCTTGTTGAGCAGCACCTCATTGCCCTTGGCCACCAGCACTGATCCCATGAAATCGTTGCTCGCTACATAGCTCTGTACGATCTGCTCCATACGGGCAATATCAAGCGCAGGCGTCGCTGACACCTGAGCCAGCGCTGCAGAGGTAACCGTTGTCGCCAGCAAAAGCGGCACTGCCCGCAAAAATCCCAACCCTGTCATATCACTCTCCTTTTTCCTGATAATTAAAATTTCCCTGTTTCTGCGATCACTTTCCGAAACAGCCCGGTTTCGTGATGGTTTTGATTTAACCACTTTACTAGTTAGCTAGTAAAGTGGTTTTAGAGTGATTTTTGAAGGCAAAAACCCTCAGCTGGTTTTCGGGGGAGATAAAAGGGCCAGGAGAAACTGAGAAACCGGTTTGCCTGGCAGCCAGGGACTAGCGGAAATAGCGCTCGTGGTGCGCTTCGCTCAGCACCTGCAGCTCTTCGTTGATGGTGAGCAGCAAGTCACGCACATCCTGGCCTTTGCAAGCTGGCAATAGCTCCACGCCGATCTCGTCGAGACTGTGCAG
>CANCGR010000475.1 GCA_947377625.1 Gammaproteobacteria bacterium
ATCGTCAGTGACTATCACCGGTAGCGGTTTTGCGGCACTGCCGCTCTATAACGCCGTGAAATTCAATGGTGTCGCCGGCGTTGTCACGGCGTCCACCAGCACTTCGATCAAAGTCACCATCCCGACCGGGGCAACCACGGGGGCGCTTGGCGTCACCAATGCCACCAGCAACAGATCAACGACGTCCACTGACAGCTTTATCGTGTCTTCTGCCAATACACCACCCTTCAACGTGGGCACCACTAACCCGAACGGTGGCACCGTGCCGGCGTTTATTGCCAACTTGATCGGCACGTTCCCGGCCACCATCAACACCTCGCAGGTCGCTCCTTTTGTTGCAGGTGGCGCAACACTGACGATTGCCAGCAACGGTGTGATCACACTGAACCAGGGCGACAATGCTCTGGCCTTCAATTGCGTCAATAGTGGCAGCGGCGCATCGACCAGACTGTGCAGCTCCAATGTGGATACCGGTTTCCTTACCAACGAGATCGGGATCACGGGGGTCGCTACCAGTGTATATCTGGACGGCACAGGCACAGCCCGCAGAGTATCGCCATCGACTTCCATCATTTTTATGGATACGGCGAAAGATATTACCTTCAAATAGAAATTGGCTGTGAACCCCCGCCACTGCTGCGGGGGTTCTTTTGGGGCTGGCCAGCATCTCGGCCTGCTCTTGCTCCAACTGCGACATTCTCAGCAAATACTTGCCAGTGCACGTTTCCTCCATCGTCGCGCATGCACTAGACTTGGCCCGCATCGTTATTACCCGTAATTTCGGGCATCACAGGAGCTGGGCATGATCCGCAGAATCAGTTTGTTGTTGTGTTTGTTGGCGCTGTTCACCGAGGGCGCGCTGGCGCAGGCCACGTTGAACGCCGCCCGTGTCACCGGCAGCAGCACTACCGCGCGCTTTACACTGGGTTTGTCGCTGAACAACGGCAGCTCGTACGTCACTACTGCCACGACTGATGACAGCGTGCGCATCATCGGCGCCATCCAGCCGGAAGCCGCGCAGGTCGGGCAACAGGCAGATATCTACGTTGTGGCGATGCTGGGCAACAGCTATTACATGCGCAATGCAGCGGGCAATTTTGTGCCGTGGAATTTTTCGATACCGGAGCTGGTCCCCTTTCGCAGCAAGCAGACACTGACCAGCTCGTTCGCGGTTGATTTCATTACCGGCAAGATTCCGGTTACGGGCACCTTGCAGCTCTTTCTCGGTTACAAAGCCGCTGACAACGTGCTGACTTACACGCCAGTACCCCATGCCATCACGATCACCGCGCCGGTAGCAGGGCCGACCATTTTGCAACAGGCTACCGACCTGTTTGCTTCCACCATCTCGCCCAGAATAATCCAGAGCACCTGCATTGCTTGTCATGTCAAAGGCGGTCAGGCCGACGGGCTCAGCGGCTTGCTGTATGTGTTCGCAAGCAACAGCAATCATCTGAGCCTCAATTTCACTGCGCTGAAAAACTTTACCAAGTCCAATGGCCGCGCCTTTATCCTGAGCAAGGCCAGCGGCGATCTTGGCCATGTCGGTGGCGCCATGCTGCCCTTTGGCAGTACCGATTACAAAAATATGGACAGTTTCCTTCAACTGGTGGAAAAACTCTGATGCGCCTTCGTACCCTGCTCTGTGCACTTTTCGCTTTAACTCTTGCGGCCACCAGTGAGCTCGCCACCGCGCTGGATCCGGGCGCAAGCGCGCCTGCATTCAGCCTGCCCGGCCTGCGTGTGCAAGACGGCAAAGCACCGATCAACCTCGCAGATTTTCACGGCAAAGTGGTGTACGTGGATTTCTGGGCTTCCTGGTGCGGGCCGTGTGTGGTTTCCACGCCGTTGCTGAATGAACTGCGCAACCGGCTGGTCAAGCAAGGCAAGCCGTTTGAAATCATCGCCGTCAACGTCGACAAAAAGCCGGCTGACGGCATCGACTTTCTGACAGACCAGAGCGTGCAATATGTGGCAGTCAGCGATCCGGTCGGCAGCACGCCCACCAGCTATCAGGTCAAAAGCATGCCAACCGGCTTCCTGCTGGATGCCAGCGGCAAGATCCGTTTGATCCATCAGGGTTTCAAGAGCAGCGACATCAAACTGCTTGAAACTGAAATTGAAAAATTGCTGGCTGAGAAGCCCTAGATGAAGACCGCCAGAACACTGTTATTGCTGGCCGCTATCACCGGCAATTGCGCACTGTTGTCAGCCTGCACGCCGGTGGCGGCATGGGAGCGTGGCACACTGGCCAAACCGGAAATGGCGTTGCAGCCTGATCCGCTGGAAGCCGCGCTGCACAATCATGTGTATTTCAGCAAGGAAGCCTCCAGTGGCGGCAACAGCGCCAGCGGCGGCGGCTGCGGCTGTAATTGAAGAACGCCTATGAAATCTTCCACGCTGCTCGCTTTGACTGCTTCTGCGCTGGCCCTGCCCGGCCTGCACCAGCAAGCCAAAGCCGATGCACCACCGGCTGCCACCACGCTGGCGTATCGCGTTTCTGATTACCAGGAAGATGCACTGGATAAAGCCAAAATTCTGGTTGGCAGCGCGCAGCGCTACGACATCAGCGTGCACCAGCTGCAACTGGTGACCCCGATCGGTGACAACTACAGTCTTGCTGTGGGCGGCAGTCGCGAAAGCATGAGCGGCGCCTCGCCGTGGTACACGCTCAGCCTGCCCGGCAACACCACCAAAGTGATCATGAGTGGCGCCACCATTCGCGAGGAGCGCAACGAAGTAAACGCCGCCGGCCGTCGCTATTTCGACAATGGCAGCGTCGGTGTCAACGCGGCTTACTCAAGCGAAAATGATTATGAATCGTTCAGTGGAGGCTTCGAAGCGGAACGCCATTTCAATGACAACCTCACTACTATCAGTGGTGGCGCGGGTTTTTCTTCTGATGAACTTGAGCCCACCGATGCCATCAAGCTCAACCGCATTCATGAAGCGTCCAAACAAAGTCGCTCGTTGTTTGTGTCCGCCACGCAAATCCTCAACGCCAACAGCTTGCTGCAGAGCGGGCTCACCTATACGCATTTGTCGGGTTTTCTGAGTGACCCCTACAAATTGTTCGACAAGCGCCCCGACTCGCGTTCGCAATGGGCGTGGACCACGGCCTGGCGCCAGTTCCTGCCCTTTGCCAACGCCGCACTGCACGCTGATTACCGCTACTACCAC
>CANCGR010000476.1 GCA_947377625.1 Gammaproteobacteria bacterium
CGAAATCTGCAGATTGCTGGCGGAAATTTTGTTCGGCATGCGGACCTCTTGAATTACTGCTAAGTTAATGACTGCCGTCAGTTGGTAAGGCCAGCATTTTAGCTCCAAAACATGGGGCGCTGGCCATTGATATCTGCATCTTGCAGCAAATGTGACTCCAGCGTTTTCCGGCTGTTCCATAATATAAGTTCGGTTATACTCCCGGCCCTCCATGACCGGCCGTTCTGTGTCATTTCGACCGGAATTCCCCATAAAAACCGTGTAATTCTCCTGTCATGGCCACCCGAGGAGGAAATATGAAAAAGCTCTTGCGTGCAGGCGCTGCACTCGTTCTGGCATCTGTTCTTGTGCAGTTGCCGAGTGTGGTTCTGGCACAGGCCCCAGCACCGGGCGCCGCTAAACGCGCACTTCCTGAAGGTTTCATTTCCGGTCAGGTCACCAGTAGCAAAGGCCCTGAAGCCGGCGTGTGGGTGATTGCCGAAACCAAGGAAACCAACACCCCTTTTATCAAGATCGTAGTGACCGACGACCAAGGCCGCTATACGTTGCCGCAGTTGCCGGACTTTACCTACAACGTATGGGTGCGTGGCTTTGGCCTGCTTGATTCTGCCAAGGTGAAAGGTCGCGTTGGCGACACCAAGCTCGATTTGAAAGCTGAAATCGCCACTGATCCGAAAGATGCCGCCAAGGTTTATCCGAGCGACTATTGGCTGTCGCTACTGGAACCGCCTGCCAAAGACAAATTCCCGGGTACTGGCGCAGTCGCTGGCGGTGGCAACGGTTTCCTGCCAAGTGTGTTGAGCCAGGCTGACTGGATGCACAAGTTCAAAAAAGAGTGCAATTTCTGTCACGAACTCGGTACCAAGATAACCCGTACGCTCGACCACATGAGCGCGCTGAATTTCAAAACCCATGAAGAGGCTTGGCAATACCGTACTACGCTGGGCGTGCGTGGTGGTCAAATGCAGGGCGCTTTCTTGGGGTTCGGCATGGACGGCATGTCCAAGACCATGGCCGACTGGACCCGCAAGGTTGAAGCCGGCGCCACGCCGCCGATGCCACCTCGTCCACAAGGCATTGAGCGCAACGTAGTCGTCACGCTGTGGGACATCGGCGGTCCTCAGGATTTCATGCATGACGAAATCGCCACTGACAAGAACAACCCGACTGTCAACGCCTACGGTCCGATTTACGCGGTATCTGCCGGCCATGGCACGCTCAACGCGATTGATCCAATTACCAATGACGCCTACAAGATGGTCATCCCGACCCGCGAAGATGCGCGCGTGGTGAAGACCCGTTTCCCTCCGCCGGGCAACCCGTCCAACTTCTGGGGCATGGAATGGCTGTGGGGCCAGGAAAACCCGGCCGACCCGCATAACCCGATGATGGATTACAAGGGTCGTGTATGGGCGACATCGAAGATCCGCAACGATGAGCCGGACTGGTGCAAGCAAGGCTCCACTAACAAATATGCGCAGTACTATCCCTTGCGCAATAGTTCCCGCCAAGCCTCGGTATATGATCCCAAGACCGGCAAGTTCGAGCTGATCGACACCTGCTACTCCACACACCATCTGAATTTCGGCAACGACAAGGATCACACGCTGTATTTCAACGAATTGACCGGCCCCATCTTCGGCTGGATCAACACCAGTGTGTGGGACCAGACCCATGATGAACAGAAAGCCAACGGCTGGTGCCCGCAGATCATCGACACCAATGGCGATGGCAAGATCACCAAACCGTGGAACTCAGCGCGCGCGGAGACTAAGGATCCGAAACTGGACACTGAAATCACCTTGCCGCTCTACAACGTAGTGGTTGATCCGCATGACGCCAACATCGCCTGGGGTGCCTCTGAAGGCCGCACCGGTGAAGAGCGCGGTTACATCGTCAGATTGAATCGCGGTGCCAATCCACCGGAAACCTGTGTTTCCGAAGTGTACCGCGTACCGGAAGGCACCTTGAACCCGCGTGGCATGGATATCGACAGCGAAGGCAATGCCTGGGCAGCCATGGCGGCCACCTCGCAGTGGGCCAAGTTCGATCGCCGCAAGTGCAAGGTGCTGAATGGCCCAGGCACCGACACAGGGGATCAATGCAAGGAAGGCTGGACTGTGTGGCAGACACCGGGTCCGAAGATGGGCTCTTCCAACTACCCAGCCGACTTCCACTACTTTGGCTGGGTTGATCGTGAGAACACCTTAGGCCTTGGCAAAGACACGCCGATCCTGACCGGTTCCAATTCGGACTCTCTGATTGCACTGGATCCGAAGACCGGCAAGTGGACCTACCTGCGTGTGCCGTACCCGCTGGGCTCTTATCAACGTGGTCTTGATGGCCGCATTGATGACCCGGCTACCGGCTGGAAAGGTCGCGCGCTGTACGCTAACTACGGTACTCACTTGGTGTGGCATATTGAAGGTGGCAAAGGCACGACCGGCAAGATCATGAAGTTCCAGATCAGGCCGGATGCGTTAGCGCACTAGTTCATGAGCCAATGAAAAAGCCCGCAGTTGCGGGCTTTTTCATTTCTGGAGCTACTGACTGGTCGGTTGCGCAGTTCTGGCTGAGCGGGCTTCGAACTCCGCAGGCGCTGCTTACAATTCCCGCACCACTCGTATGCCGATGAAGTTGAAGCGCAACATTTGTGGCAGCGCGAATCGCATCGCGGACCGCACATTATCCGGAAAGAAATACCACGAGCCGCCCCGCAATTCGCGGCCGTCGCAATCGCCTCCTTTCACCACAGCACTGCCATCAGTGGGGGCGCCCTGGTAATCGTTGGTCGCGCAGTCTTGCACCCACTGATAGACATTGCCCACCATGTCATACAGGCCGAACTTGTTGGGCGGGAATGAGCCGACGGGAGCGGTATTAATCCATTGATCCTTGCCGCGTTTGACACCCTGACAGCATTCATCGGCGCCAAAGTTGGCATGGTCATGGCTCGCACTGTCTCCCCAGTAATAGGCCGTCGTGGTGCCGGCGCGCGCCGCATATTCCCATTCCGCTTCAGTGGGCAGACGCCACTTTTGGCCGGTGACGCTCGACAACCATTTGGCGTAGTTTTGTGCGTCATCCCAGCTGGTATAGATTACCGGCCGGTTGCCACGGCCCCAGTCCCTGTCATCAGGCCGGTAACCATTGCAGCCGCCGGCGGCAAGGCAAGATTC
>CANCGR010000477.1 GCA_947377625.1 Gammaproteobacteria bacterium
TGTGACACGTTGTTGCCAACCAGGGGCGCTTTGCCGGTCACGATGCAGACTCTGGACATACACTTGCCTCGGAATACGTAAACTGCGGATTTACAGAGAAAAAGAGGCGCGCTTTATACCAAAAGCCCTGCGGCAAGGCAACCAAACCAATGCTTATCAACGTTCTTCATGGTTTATCAGCGATTAAACAGCTGTGTCACTGCAAGACCGGCCAGGACTACAGCAGGCCCCGCTCAGCCAGCGAAATGATGTCGATATCCCCCACCACAAAGTGATCGAGCGTGCGCACGTCGATCAGCCCAAGCGCATTCTTGAGTCGGCGGGTGATGCCGACATCGGCCTGGCTGGGTTCGGCTACCCCTGAGGGATGGTTATGGGCAAAGATCAACGCGGCGGCATTATGAAACAGCGCTCTATCGACCACGACGCGCGGATGGATGGTGGCTCCATCAATAGTGCCAAAGAACAGCTCTTCGGCGGCAATGACCCGGTTCTGGTTGTCGAGAAACAGGCACATGAACACTTCGCGGTCGTAACTGCGCATGCGGCAGCGCAGGTAATTACGGGTCAGCGCCGAGGAATGCAGGCAATCACTGCGCTGCAAGCCTTCCAGCAAGTGCCGCTGGGCCAGTTGCAGCGCCGCCTGCAGCACCACGTATTTGCTCTCACCCATGCCACGCTGCGCACAGAACTGCGCCGGGCTGGCATCGAGAATGCCGCGCACGCTGCCAAAGGTCTTGAGCAGGTTGCGCGCCAGATCGAGTGCGGAGTGGCCGGCCATGCCGGTGCGCAAAAAGATCGCCAGCAGTTCTGCATCCGAGAGGCTGTCGGGCCCTTGTTGCAGCAGCTTTTCGCGCGGCCGTTCCTGCAGCGGCCATTCATTGATTGCCATCGATCCTCCTTGATGCTGGCACCGGCTCAGGCCGGTATGGCAGTGTAGTAGAGAATCCCGCTTTCAGCCGGATTTTGCGGTGCTTTTGGTATCGCTGGCGTTTTTGCTGCAGGTAGAATGCGGCCATGACGACATCGCCCCCAAGCCCGTTAACCACTCTGCAAAACAAACGAGTTCTGCTCGGCTTGAGCGGTGGCATCGCCGCCTATAAAGCGGCGGAACTTTGCCGTTTGCTGGTGGGCGCCGGCGCGCAAGTGCAGGTGGTGATGACCAAGGGCGCGCAGGAGTTCATCACGCCGCTGACGATGCAAGCCTTGTCTGGCCAACCCGTGCACACTGAACTACTGGACCCCACCGCCGAAGCCGCGATGGGCCATATCCAACTGGCCCGCTGGGCTGATCTGATTCTGGTGGCACCGGCCAGCGCCAACTTCATGGCCCGCCTGGCACATGGTGAAGCCAGCGATCTGTTGACCACCGTGTGCCTCGCACGCCGTTGCCCGCTGGCCTTGGCGCCCGCGATGAACCAGGCCATGTGGAGCAATGCCACCACCGTAAGCAACCTGGGTGTGCTGGAAGCGGCCGGCATCCTGATGTTCGGCCCCGCCGCTGGAGCGCAAGCCTGTGGCGATGTCGGGCCGGGACGTTTGTTGGAAGCGGCCGAACTGCTGCAACTGTGTGCCGCACAATTTACAACCGGCAGCTTGGCTGGCAAGCGCGTGGTGATTACTGCCGGCCCTACGCGCGAGGCGATTGACCCGGTGCGTTATCTCAGCAATCACAGCTCCGGCAAGATGGGCTATGCCTTGGCTGAAGCGGCAATAGAGGCTGGGGCCGAAGTCACGTTGATCAGTGGACCCACTGACCTGCCTGCGCCTGATCGTTGCAAGTTGGTGCCGGTCATTTCCGCACTCGATATGTTGGCAGCATGTCAGGCACATCCATCAGACATCTTTGTGGCAGTGGCCGCTGTTGCTGATTACCGGATAGCACAACCGGCCCTCGGTAAAATCAAGAAAACTGCCGAAGAGCTAAGCCTCTCGCTGGTACGCAACCCCGACATTCTGGCCACCATCGCAGCCAGCAAGCCTCGCCCCTTCTGTGTCGGCTTTGCCGCCGAAACCGACCAGCTGGCCGAATACGCCAAAGCGAAGTTGCGCAGCAAAGGGCTCGATCTGATTTTTGCCAACGACGCCACCTCCACGTTCGGCAATGACGCCGCCAGCGTTACCGCTTATTGGCCAGGCGGTGAAAAAGTATTTGAATCACAGAGCAAGGCGCAACTGGCACGGCGCTTGATTGCACTGATCAGCCAGCGGAGCACAGCCACGCATGCCTGATCAGCAGCACCACATCGCACCGGAAATTTTTCGCGCTTACGACATTCGCGGCATCGTCGGCAAAGGTCTTGATGCTCGCAGTGTGAAGTTGATCGGTCAGGCCATTGGTACAGAAGCACTCGCGCTTGGCGAGCGTTCAATATTAGTCGGTGCTGATGCGCGCTTGTCGAGTCCGCTCTTGTCAGAAGCGTTGATCGCAGGCCTGTGTGCCAGCGGCTGCAACGTGATTGATCTGGGCGTGATTCCAACACCGCTGCTTTATTTCGGCACGCACACGCTGGGGATCAGTTCCGGCGTGATGCTGACCGGCAGCCACAACCCGCGCGACTACAACGGCATCAAGATCGTGCTGCAGAAACACACGCTGGCCGACAACAAGATCTCGCGCTTGCGCGAACGCATCGAAAACAATGAACTGATGAGCGGCAAAGGCACGCGCACGCAAGCCGACATCAAGCCCGATTACCTCGCTCATATCCGCAACAGCATTCGCCTGCAACAGCGTTTCAAAGTCGTGCTCGATTGCGGCAACGGCGTAGGCGGCTTGGTGGCACCTGAATTATTTGAGTTGCTTGGCTGTGAAGTCATTCCGCTTTACTGCGAGCCTGACGGCAATTTTCCGAACCATCATCCTGACCCAACCCGCAGCGAAAACCTGCAGGATTTACGTGCTGCGGTGATCGCCCACAACGCCGACCTCGGCATTGGACTCGACGGCGATGCTGATCGCCTCGGCCTCGTCACCGCCACCGGTAAACTGCTGAATGCCGATCATCTGCTGCTGGCATTTGCGATGGACATCCTGCCGGACAATCCCGATGCCTGTGTGGTGTTCGATGTGAAGAGCAGTCACCACTTGGCGCGCATCATCAGCGCCTCAGGTGGTGTGCCAGTGATGTGCAAGAGTGGCCACTCTTATGTGAAACAGAAGATGCTGGAAACCGAT
>CANCGR010000478.1 GCA_947377625.1 Gammaproteobacteria bacterium
CGACACGCAAGAACTCAATTTCCGCTACATTGCCAGGCAGATCGCCGACATGGGCTACAAGGGTTATATCGCGCACGAGTGGCGCCCCAGTGCCGGTCGCAATCCCTTGATCAGTCTCGCCAACTGCTTTGATATCCTTGTGGTCTAGCCCATCGTGTAATTTGTAGTACGAGAACCCAATGACCGACACCAGCAGCACAGAAAACGTCAACATCGCCAGCTATCAGCCGCTTATGACACCGGAAGCACTCAAGGAGCGCCTGCCGCTTTATGGCGCTACGCTTGAGCATGTGCGCAACAATCGTCAGATCATTCGCAACATCCTCGACCGCAAGGACCCGCGCCTGTTCATCGTGGTGGGCCCCTGCTCGATCCACGATGTTGACGCTGCGCTCGACTATGCCAAGCGCCTGACGGCACTGGCCGAAGAAGTGAAAGACACCATGGTGCTGGTGATGCGCGTGTACTTTGAAAAACCGCGCACATCAGTAGGCTGGAAAGGCTTGATCAACGATCCGGAAATGAACGACAGCTTCAAGATCGAGAAAGGGCTGCACACCGGCCGTCGCCTGTTGTTGAAATTGAGCGCGATGGGACTGCCAACTTCCACCGAAGCACTCGACCCCATTTCGCCGCAGTACCTGCACGACATCATTACCTGGTCAGCCATTGGCGCACGCACCACAGAATCACAAACACATCGCGAAATGTCGAGTGGTTTGAGTTCCCCAGTCGGTTTCAAGAATGGCACTGACGGTGGTCTTGATGTGGTAATCAATGCGCTGAAATCTGTGGTCAGCCCGCATCGTTTCCTCGGCATCGACCCCAAAGGCCAGGTGGCAATCATCACCACCACCGGCAACGCATACGCCCATGTCGTGCTGCGCGGCGGCAATGGCCTTACCAACTTCGACGCGCAAAGCATCGCCGCCTGTGAAGCACAGTGCCGCAAAGCCGGCGTCACCACCAACATCATGGTCGATTGCAGCCATGCCAATTCCAGCAAGAAGCCGGAAAACCAGCCGGATGTGTTTGCCAATGTGGTGGACCAGATTGTGGCCGGCAACAAGTCGATCATCGGTGTCATGATTGAGAGCAACATCAATCCGGGTCGCCAGGATATTCCGGCGGATTTGTCGCAGCTGAAATATGGCGTGTCAGTGACTGATGGGTGTATTGATTGGGAGACTACTGCTGCTGCATTACGAGCAGCGCATCAGAAACTGAAAGAAGTGTTGCCGAAGCGGTGAATTGGTTTTTACCAGCCAGGCAGGAGGACGATAAATTGCGAGGCCTCTTCTGGCGGCTCACACAGGCGGCTTCTCATCCGGACTCTTGATTATTCCCGCTATCAAAAAGCCGATGCCCGCAAGAAAGCTGGCTGTCCCGAGATCAAGCACCCACTCCGTCAAAGCATACAGTGATGCATCGCCATCAAACCCGCTTGTTACATGACTGTTGCGGTAGCTGACTCCCCACAGCATTGCTACGGTGGACAAGATCAATGTGACGATAGCAATTTTTAGCATCTTGTTCATGCTTGCATCCATGCAGGGTATTGGGACGTCCGGCCGTCGGGTTTTTCTGGATCAAAGCCTGACAAGGCTTCGTTGTTGAATCCTATAGGCCGTGGACTATGGGCCACATTAAAACGAAATTTGCAGCATGTCGAGTCTGCAAATTTCAGAAATCAGCGCGGTTTTCGGGGACATCCTGCGGCGCTATCGGGTGGAGAGAGAGATTTCCCAAGAGGAGCTCGCTTTCCTCGCCGGTGTAGACCGCACGTTCGTTTCGAGACTCGAAAGAGGCATCCGTCAGCCAACCATCACTACCTTGATCGGCATTGGACTGGCGCTTGATGTGTCTGCGGCAGACATGGTGCGAGAAACGGAGAAGGAATACTTGAAGCATGCCAAGCTGAATCATTTTTCCCTGCAGGCCGATATGGTCAGGGAAAAGAAGAAGAAATATTCCAAATCAAAAAAGAGTTGATCCCTAGTTGATCCCTAATAGTGAACGTGAATCGCGCAGGTGCCATCAAAGTGACTGCGGTAGCCACTATCAAACGATCCGCCGGATCGCCCGGCATCTCATCAGTGTAACTGCCAGCCAGTCAACTACTTGGCTGAAGCCTTGGTCTTGCCGGCGCTGGCCTTCCATTTGCCGCCTGCGTAGTAGGCAGACCAGCCCGACGGCTTGCCGTCGATCTCGCTCTGCACATACTGCTCACGCGTCTTGCGACTGAAGCGCAGTACTGCCGCGTTGCCGTCAGGATCTTTTTTCGGCGCAGTCAGCAGGTAGTGATATTTCGAATCGATTTCATCCTTGTGCGGAATCAGTTCACTGATCAGCGGTGCGCGCGTTTCCCGGTTGCGCGGGAACTTGCTGGCGGCCAGAAACAATCCTGACTGCCCGTCGCGCAGCAGATAGTAGTCATCCACTTTTACGCATTTCAGTTCCGGCATTGCTATCGCCGGCATTTTCGGCGGCGCAGCTTCGCCATTGCGCATCAGTTTGCGGGTGTTCTTGCACTCGGTGTTGGTGCAACCGAAATACTTGCCGAAACGGCCGGTTTTCAGCTGCATCTGGCTGCCGCACTTGTCGCACTCCAGTGAAGGGCCGTCATAGCCTTTCAACTTGAAGGTACCGTTTTCAACTTCATAGCCAGGGCAATGCGGGTTGTTGCCGCACACATGCAGCTTGCGCTTTTCATCCAGCAGGTAGGAGTCCATCGCGGTATCGCAGATCTTGCAGCGATGCTTTTTGATCAGCAAACGTGATTCGGCTTCTTCATCAGCATCCACACTGATGGCTTCATCGCCCGGCGTCAGGTTCAAGGTCGACTTGCAGCGCTCTTTCGGTGGCAGGTTATAACCGGAACAACCGAGAAATACTCCGGTAGTTCCCGTACGAATCTGCATGTGACGACCACACAGCGGACACTTGATATTGGTGTCAGTCGGATCATTGTTGCGCATGCCGCCTTCGGCCGAGTGCGCCACTTCCAGCTGCTTCGTGAAGTTGCCGTAGAAATCGTCCAGCACCTTGATCCAGTTCTTCTTGCCCTGGGCCACATCATCAAGACTGTTTTCCATGTTGGCGGTGAAGTCGTAATCCATCAGGTCAGTGAAGTTTTCCACCAAACGCTCAGTAACGATGTCGCCCATTTTCAGCGCAT
>CANCGR010000479.1 GCA_947377625.1 Gammaproteobacteria bacterium
GCCGCCAGCGCATAAGCGCTGTCAGTGACCAGCGCGATGCCGACGAACAGCACACCAAGCACAAGGCTCTGCAACAATGGAGCGGCGGTGCTGCTGACAAACTGCGGCAAAAAAGCGGCGAAGAAGAGAGTGGTTTTGGGATTGAGCAAAGCTACCCACATACCCTCACGAAATACGCGGGCAACGCCGGCCGGTGGCGAAACCGGCGCAGTAGTTACTGTTGGTGTATTGCGTAGAGCCCGCAAGCCGAGCCACACGAGATAAGCAGCGCCAGCATATTTGACTGCAGTGAATGCCAGCGCCGACACCGCTAACAACGCCGCCAGCCCCACCGCTGCCGCCAGTGCATTACCCAGATTGCCAAGCGCGATGCCTGCCACCGATGCAAGACCGACCTTGCGCCCCTGAGCCAGCGTGCGACTGACGATGTAGAAAACTCCCGGCCCGGGTGTGAGGGCCAGCACCAGGCTTGCCAGCAGGAAGGCAGACAACAGCGGCCAAGGGGGGAGCAGGTTGGTCATGGTGGGGGCGTATAAAGTAAAAAGTGATTCCTGATTATTTTCGCAGTTCTTCGCGTATCACTTTTCTCAACGTGACTTCGAGTTGATCAACCAACACTGCTTGCTGCAAAGTTTGATTGATCAAAGTCTGATAGCCTCGATCTCCCGCCTTGCGTTTGAAGAAATCGATGATGCTGCTGTCAATCATGATGGAGACACGCTGCTTGCCCAGCTTCTTATTTACAGCGTCTGCAAATTCGACTTGGTTCACATCTTTCAAGCCAACCCGCAAACGTGGTGCTTTAGAGGTAACGGACAAGGATTTCGATTTCATGAGGTTCTGCCTTTCGCATGGGCGTCCTGAAAATCAAGTTTGTGCTTTTTTAGATTGAGAACCCCTTTATTGCTCATCCATGAGAATTTCATAAGATCCATTATGCATATATAAATATGTATGTGCCAAGTGAATATTGGCTTGCATCTCTATATAGCCGGACTTTTCTGTTCTTGCCGGAAAATCTGGAGGCAGTGCGCTTTACGCTGATCGAAAGAAGAAACACTCTGTTCCCGAGTCTCCCAGATCAGGTTCGTACCTGCACTCCTTGGCGTCCCTGTGCTGACAGTATGCCTGGTAGTAAAGATCCGTCAGCCGGCAGTGACTGTTATGTTGACGTCAACGTTGCCTTTTATTGCGTTTGAATACGGACAGATCTGGTGCCCGGCCGCCACCAGCTGTTCTGCTTCTGTTTGTGAAAGCCCGCTAATTTTTACGTCCATGTCTACGACCAAACCAAAACCGCCATCAGAAGACTGGCCTATGCCCACAGCCGTTTTCACTTCGATGCCCTTTGGAATGAGCTTGAGCTGGCGCGACATAAACTCGCAAGCACTGCCGAAACAAGCCGCATAACCGGCCGCGAATAAATGCTCCGGCGTTGCAGTGCCCGCTTTGCCGGCGCCACCCATTTCCTTGGGTATCGATAACTCCACGTTCACCACGCCGTCGTCGGATTGCGTGCGGCCGTTGCGTCCGCCGCTGGCAGTTGCATGCGCGGTGTAAAGAACTTTGATTGTCATGGGATTACCTCCAGGTGAAAGTTAAAGGGCTGGGTAAAAGGAATCGCAGGAAATTATATCGATACAGCCGGCAGGTCAGGCACATAGGCGCTGAAATTGGTTTCGGTTTGCTCAATTACGATTACGTAGTGCATGGTTTTCTCCTTGGTGAGCAAACTAGTTGCGTCTGTTAGACAGAGCCGAGCTCAACAATGTGATCCCCTGGTCGGACAACCCCTCCGCTCAGTATGCGCGCCCGCAGGCCAGCGCGATGAGTCAGGGCTTTAACCGACGTCGGGCCAAGAAACCTGGCCAGGTATGCACAAGGCTCGCAAAGACGAATGCCTTCAAGCACTGTTGCACCCACCGAGAATTGGCGCCCGACCAGATCGTTAAGCCTGACACCGCTGGTTAAAATATTGCGTCGGAAGTCACCGGGTGAATAGGGGACAAGCTCAAGACTATTGAAGCGCTCAATTTCCTCGCTCTCTATGAGCGTGATTTCCCAGTCTTGCGAAGACTCAAGCTTCTCCGAAAAAGTACCTTCGCCTTTGTAGTAGCGATCTCCCACAAGACCTTTACCACTCTCAAGGGCGGCTGACTCGACCGATACCAATGTTGCCCCGGCTTTGGGGGTAGTGAAGATTGCCACGATATTTGAATTCATATTAATGCGTCTCTGATCTGCTCACGTGCGTTACTTGGGTTCCCATAGCTCAATAGGGTTGCCTTCCGGATCATGCAACCGCGCAAAATCACCGTTGGGATAGCTCTTTGGTTCTTCGACTGTGATGCCGGCCGCGCGCAGCTGCGCCACCATTGCTTTGAGATCTGCCACCCGGAAATTGATCATCCAGCTTTGTTCCGTATTCCCGAAGTACTTTGTGTTCCTGGCAAACGGCGCAAACGCAGTTGGCCCTGCCTCCTGCTGCCACGGCTTTTGCCCGTTGCCGGTCGGCACCAGCGAGATGCCAAGATAAGTCTCATACCACTTTGCCAGTTGCCCAGGATTTTCTGATTTGAAAAACAGCCCGCCAATGCCCAGCACTTTCTGCATGTCACGTGTATTGCCGGGTTCAGCCGCAGAGGCGCAACCTGGAGCGACGAGGAGCAACGTGAGGACTGAGAGCAACAATAGATTCTTCATGTGATGTATCCGGGGTGCGGTTGTCCAGCGCTAACGGTTGTCGGATTACAGGCACCTTTTGTGGGGCCAGGCTCCAATGGCCAGGAGCTAAAGCATGTTGGCGTGACTGTTGCGAAAGCAAAAGACATCACAACGTACTTGGGGTTCTGATTGCTCCTTCGTCAAATTTCGGCGATTCAGGCCGCCACACTTACATACTCGACACGGCTGCGAGGAGCAGGAATTGCCAGCCCATCAGCACGCATCCCTTCGATATGGAATTCAATTGCTTCCCGGATGTGCTGCTCAACATCGACAAGCGTATCGCCGGTAGCAATGCAGCCGGGCAAATCAGGAACATAGGCGCTGAAGTTGGTTTCAGTTTGCTCAATTACGATTGCATAGCGCATGGCTTTCTCCTTGGTTCAGTCCAGCCTGTTTCAGGATACTTTTAAACGTTCCTGCGGCGATATCATCTCCAGGCTTGCCCGGAA
>CANCGR010000480.1 GCA_947377625.1 Gammaproteobacteria bacterium
GTACTGCCATTCCTTGACCACACCACTCACAATCACAGTCTTCTGGTCATCGAACATCGCTGACGAATGATGGGCCTGCGCAGGCACGGAAAACGCAGACAGTAAGGCTGCAATGGCCACGGCTCGATTTAAAAAAAGTTTCATGGTCTTACTCCGGATAGTGTTGCTCGACGTGCTATTTTTTCTTGTCATCATCCTTGGTGAAACTAAAGTCTTTGAACTGGGTGCCACCGTCTTCCGTCTGGATAACATCGTTGTTCTGGTTTTCCATGCAGTGCCAGAAGTGGATGCGCACTGCTTTGTCTTCGTTGGTCAGTTTCAGATATTTCTTGTTGGCATACCACGCTTCCTTCAATGACGCCGGATCATAAGCCCACGCATGCACGTTCATGGTTTTGTCGTCGCTTTTTTCCCAGATTTCGACCATTTCAATCTGGTCAGAAAAATCAGGCTGGTCACGCTGGTACTGCCCCTGATGCAGCTGCACGGTATAAATAACCAGTTTGTTGCCTGACCAGAACCCTATGGAATCACCATCCCAGGTCGGGAAGCGGTCGTCCGGCGCCAGATGACTGCGACCGTCGGTATAGACGCGCCGGGTTTCGTTGGCAACTTCATTCATCAGCCAAACCTGCTTTGGCGTGGCGACAAATTCTCGCAGGAACGGCTCCTGCAACCAGCGTGGGCTGCCCGGTGGATCGCATTTGCCCAAGGGGTCAAATTCCAGGCCTTTTTTGACCATGGCGATTTTCTTGTCAAACTTTGCCTGGTATTCAGGAGTGAGCTTGGCTGTAGGCGGATCGTTCGGACCTTGTGCATTGTCGAACGCAAAACCTTTCGACAAATCGACAGTCCACAAGCCGGTCCAGTCCGGCATCTTGGTGTATGTGGTGCCGGTGTCCTTGCCTGCCATTTTCTTCAAGGTTGCAAACAATGCTTCGGCAGACTTGTTGGCTTTGCCCAGCGCGATCATGTCAGCGCGGGCAGCGGTAACTGCAGGAACCTGGGCCAGCAGTGGCTGCGCAACTACTACTGACAATAATCCCAGAAGCAGTGAAATTTTTTGAAAGTGACTTTTGGTTTTTTGCCGTATTTTCATGTCATAACCGCACTGTTGTAGCAAAGTGGCTGCACTCTACCGGAATTGCCAAAGCTCGGCAAAACGGTCAAAAAAAAATGCCAAGGCAGATTACCTGCCTTGGCACTGTGAAAATTTCTGGTTCCGAAATTCAATGAACTGTTAGTGCTGGTTTGCCTCAAGGAACAATGTTGCTGCTCCTGTTCACGGAACTTGCGCCAGTACCCACCATCAGTTCGGTTGCATAGTTCGCCTGCTGGCACACGTATTCAAACAGTTCTTCACCTTGGTTCCAGCGCAGTTTGAAACCGCCATCGAAGGTTTTGGTATAAGCACCGGTGTCGTCAATGGTGATGCGGTAATCAATGGTGTTTTTGTCGGTGCGAGTAAAACGTTCAATGGTATGCAGTTTATCGGTATGCGGCATGCCGCGACGATCCATCCAGAACTCTTCGTTGTAGCCTGTTGTATCCACGACCAGTGTGTTGGCTTCCCAGTGGCCTACCGAGTGACCGTAGTTGGTTGCCTGCCAATCAGCTGGATGAGCACGTCCATCCATGTAGATGGTGCGAAAAGTATGAGGGCCGCCGATATCGAAAATGTAGAGCTGTTTCAGCTCGGTCATTTCCAGGAATTCCACACCATAGGGAGTGAGGAACTGGCGCGCAGCTCCTGACGCTTTGCATCGCGTATGCGGTTCAAGCTCCCGGGTCTGGCGATAGTCATATACAGCTTTGGACCATGGCTGGAACGGGATGCCGGCATAGGGAGAAATCGGCTCCAGGATGCCGAATACCGGCGTCCAGATGCCTTTATCTTTGGCATTTGCGCCACCCAATACAACCCGGCCTTCAGCATTGACGGGAGCAGGGCCGGCAGGCGGTGCCTGTCGCCCGGCCGGCGGCTGGGCAACCACTATGCTTGCGATGGACAAAGCAAGCACAGCAATCGTTGCACGTAGCGGTTTCATCATGGTCTGCCTCAACTTCTTTTTCGAGTACGCGCTCTACTACTGCGGGTGTACGCGTTAGTGTACGTGTTCTGCTACTTGATCAATTCGCTGCTTTTTCTTTGGCGCGTTCTTCAATCTGGCTCGAGCCGGCATCCAGCGTTTGACCAGGCTGACCGCCAGTGGCTGCCAACGTTACGCTTTTCGCGTTCACGCGGGTGGTGCCATTGCGAGCCAGAAAGCCATCGACAGCAATTTTGGTGCCCAATGCCAGTGATTCACGACGCCAGCCGCGACGCTGCAGCAAGTGCGGTGGGCCCAACTCAGCACCCCATGTGGCATTCTGGCCGGTAGTCGCGTCTTTTACGTTGAAATAGATCCATACGTGGGGGTTGGTCCACTCCACTTTCGTTACCACACCTTCAAGCTTCATGGTTTTGTCTGCATCGAATTCGGCAGCAAAAGAATGGTGGGCAGAAGCAGTGCCGGTCATGGACAAACCAAGAGCGGATACAAGCAAACCTGCTAATATTTTGGACTTCATAGACGTTCTCCTCGGCTATTGATGCTTAAGTGTTGCTGAAAGGCTCAGGGACGGTTGTCCTGGCAAAAATGTATCGGAACTTCCTGGTCTGGCACCCACTGCATGGTCCAACTAGCGGTCCACGGACGTGTATAAGCGCCGTGATCGTCGATCGCGACCTGATATTGCAGTGTATTCATATCAGGGCGTGAAAAGCGTTCAGTCAATACCAGATTGTTGGTATGCGGCAAGCCGCCGTTGCTCATCCAGAAATCTTCGTTGAAACCTTTGGTAGTGACCAACAAGGTATCGCCATCCCACTTGCCGATAGCACGGCCGTAATAAAGCGGGTTGTCGTCGTCACCGGTGACACTGCCCACTTTATCCCGGCCATCCATGTAAACGATGCGATAGTTATGATTGCCACTGCCCATCAGGATGAACAAGCGTTGGTTGACTTTGTCTTCAACAAACTTGATGCCCAGATCAGACTGGTATTCTCTGGGGCCGCCCGGTGGTTTGCAGTGCAGATACATCGGGTCCTCGCGCAAATCGCGCTTCTGGCGGTTTTTGTACAAAGCCAGCGCCCACGGCTGCAAGGGTGCGACTTTGCCGGCATC
>CANCGR010000481.1 GCA_947377625.1 Gammaproteobacteria bacterium
TTCACCAGATAGTCGTCGTGCCAGGTTCTGACTTGCGGATGACGATGATGTTCCTGCGCATCGGCCGAGATCATGATGATGGGCACCTTGATGCCCTGCTCGCGCAGCAAGGTTGCCAGTTGCAAGCCGTCCATGCCGGGCATGCTGACGTCCAGCACAAACAGATCAGGGTTCACATCCTTGATAAGGTCCAGACAGCGAATCGCATCGCGTGCTTCGATGGTGAGAAAGCCGAGTGGGTTCAGCAGATCAAAAATCAAACCGCGATGAATGGGCTCGTCGTCCACCACCAATACCACTTTGCGTTGGCCGCGATAGCCGGTGATGAGTTGCGATGGCGCTACCACCAGTGCGGGATCAGCAATCCACGAGAACATCAGGTTCACCGTGAACACTGAACCAGTGCCCGGCGTGCTGCTGATTTTCAGATCGCCGCCCATGATGTCGGTGAGCAGTTTGACGATGGTGAGACCCAGACCAGTGCCGGTGACATTGGGCACATCCGGGCTGCGCACACGTTCAAACGGATCGAGGATGCGCTTCATGTCGTGCTCATGAATGCCAACGCCAGTGTCGACTACTGAAAACTCGGCCACCTGGTTGCGGTAGCTGACATGAAAATCCACACGACCTTTTTCGGTGTATTTGATGGCGTTTGACAGCAGGTTGATCAAGATCTGGCGCAGGCGCTTTTCATCGGTCACCACATAGTTGGGCAGATGGTTGTGAATATGACAACTGAACTCGATGCCTTTCTCGGCAGCTTGTTCACGAAACATCAGCTCCAGTTGCTGCAACAGCTCCGGTAGGTTGACCTTGTTGCGATAGATGTCGAGACGGCCGGCTTCGATCTTGGAAATATCCAGCAGCCCTTCAATGAGGCCCGCCAGATATTCACCGCTGCGCTTGATGGTTTGCAGCGCATTGTGATGCTGCGGCGGCATGTCTTGCCGGCGGCTTAACAGCTGCGCATAACCGAGTATCGATTGCAGCGGCGAACGCAACTCATGACTGATGCCAGTGAGGTAACGACTCTTGGCACTGTTGGCGCGTTCGGCTTTGTCTTTGGCTTCTTGCAGCAGCAAGTCGGTTTCCTTGTGCGCATCGATCTCTTGCATCAGGCGCTGGGTTTGGCGCGACGACTCCTGCTGCGCCACACCACGACTTTCATGCGCCAGCAGAAATAGCCACGACACCACACCAGACACAATCAGAAAAATGAAGAACACCGCGACCAGTGCTTGTCGTAACACCACCACACCGGCCGGATGCAGTGTTTGCATCTGGTAGTAGATCAACGCCAGCAGCACGGCGATCAGCAGATTGACGCTCAGCAGAATCGTGAAAAACTGCATGAAGCGCGAAGTAACAATGCGCATCAGCGAGACTGGCAGGAACGGTGTCAGCAAAGATTTGAGCTGCTCGGAAAAACGCGCACCGGGCTTGCAGCTGTCGAGGCAGCGTGAATCAAGCGTGCAGCACAGTGAACAGATCGCGCCTTGATAAGCGGGGCAATGACTCATGTCGTCCTGTTCGAAACTGTTTTCGCAGATGCAGCATTGTTGCGAGACAGGAGATGACACAGGCGGCGAAGTCGCATTGTCGAATGCAGCGTTGGTTGGCATGAGATCAGTCGCGATAATGGCGCCTGTCGCTGCCTTGCCACGCGCCAGATAGAAGCGGCCCTTGGTCAACACCGCCATCAGCGGCACACTGATGAAGCACACCCCCAGACTGACGAAATGCGCGAGATAGCGCGGCACTTCCCCAAAGCTGCCGAGATAACACAGCACGCCAATGGTCGAGGCCAGAATCATCGACACCACGCCCACCGGGTTGATGTCGTACAAATGCGCGCGTTTGAATTCAACGTAAGAAACGCTGAGTCCAAGCGGCTTGTTGATCATCAAGTCAGCCGACACACAGCCCAGCCAACTCACGGCCACAATCGCAAAAACGCCGAGAATCGCCTCCAGCGCCCGATAGATGCCAAGCTCCATCAGGATCAAGGCAATCACCACGTTGAACACCAGCCACACCACACGGCCAGGATGGCTGTGCGTGAGCCGCGAGAAGAAATTCGACCACGCGATGGAGCCGGCATAAGCATTGGTGACGTTGATCTTCATCTGCGAAATGATGACCATCAAGCCGGCCAGCACCAGCGCCATCGTCGGCGAGCTGGTGAGGTAATTGAACACGCTTTGATAAAGATAGGTGGGATCAATGGCCTGCTCAGTGGAGGCACCGCGTGTAATGGCCAGATAGGCGAGGAAGGAGCCCAGCAGCATCTTGATCAAGCCGATGAAGATCCAACCCGGCCCCGCCAGAATCAGCCAGAACCACCAGCGCACTTTGTTGTCTTGAGTGAGCGGCGGCATAAAGCGCAAGTAATCCACCTGCTCGCCAATCTGCGCCATCATCGAAAACAACACTGAGGCACACGCGCCGAAATACACAATATTGAAATCGTTGCCGGTGGACAGTGTGGCAGGGGCATAGCGACTCCAGTCGCCCACTTGCGAGAACTCATGCAAGGCCACCAAAGCCAGGGCCGCGCATTGCAGCGCCAGCCAGAAGCTTTGCGTGCCGATTTGAAAACGGCTGATCGCGGTAATGCCGTGCGTCACCACCGGCACCACCGCCAATGCGCACAGGATGTAGCCAATGGCCGGCGGTATGCCGAGCAGTGCCTGCAATGCCGAAGCAAGAATGGCGGCTTCTATCGCAAAGAAAATAAACGTGAACGACGCATAGATCAGCGAAGTAATGGTGGAGCCAAGATAGCCAAAGCCGGCACCGCGCGTCAGCAGGTCGATGTCGAGCCCATGCTTGGCGGCGTAGTAAGTAATCGGCAGGCCGGTAATAAAAATCACCACGCCAACCGTGAGCATCGCCGCTACTGCATTGGTAAAACCGTAGTTGAGAGTGATGGAAGCAGCGATGGCTTCCAGTGCGAGAAAGGCAGTGGCGCCCAGCGCAGTCATGCCAACGCGCGCAATGCTCCAGCGCCGCGCACGCGTGGCGGTAAAACGCAGCGCATAGTCTTCCAGCGTCTGGTTGCCCACCCAGATGTTGTATTCGCGCCTTACCCTGAATATTTGCTGCGTCGCACGCATCTATCAAATGGCCTTGATCGGAAGTCCTTCCACAGTCCTTCCAT
>CANCGR010000482.1 GCA_947377625.1 Gammaproteobacteria bacterium
GTGAAATAACCCGTCATGCCTTTGACCGTTAAAACAAACTCGCCATCGGCCGGAAACTCGTGTTCGATCAGCATGCCGCCGCGGGTGCCGAAGCTCAGGCCTTCGATGTGTTCATTCTGTGAGGTGTCGTGCGGGGTGTCGAACACCGCCAGAGTAGGGGCGGTCTCGGAACCGATCGCCAGGCGGCTGATCTTGCCGGCGGCCGACAGGTAGGCTTCCATCAGCGCGGGCGAGGTGGTCAAGGTGCCGGCCATGTTGTCAAAACCGTGGCTGGAGTCGTCTGAGGGCAGGAATTTGTTGGCGTCGATATTCAGCGCCAACAGATCGCGGATCGCGTTGCTGTATTCGGTGCGGTTCAGGCGATGCAGGCCCGGGGCAGGCAGATGCACCGGCTTGGACGCGGCGTGCTTGTCGATGCCTTGCTCCAGGCTGGCCGCCATGCTTTGCATGACGTCATAATCCGGGCGCGATTCCCCTACTGGCGGCATCATGCTGGCGCGCAGGCGCTTGACGACATGCTCGCCTTTGGGCAATTGGGCGATGTTGCTGGCATTGACCCCTTCAAGATCAATGCCGCCGGCGTAGTCATCCGAGTTGTGACATTTGGTGCAGTACTTCTCAATGAGCGCGCCCGTGTCCAGTTTGGCATCCTGGGCAAAGGTATAGGGACTCAAAGTGACAAAAGCGCCAAGAGTAACTCGGGAAAGGGATTTGAATAAGATTGAACGACCCATACTGTTCCTGCCTTGCAAAAGCTTAACCCGATAACAGGGTTGGAGGAGGGTAGTCAGTTGATTATCGTTGGTCCAGTCGGCACCGGCCTATTGCAGTCAGTTCCTCTGTTTTTACCATTTCTTGCCATTTTTGGCCGCGCTTGAGCAGGAGTGGGGTCTTACGCTGATCCTTTTGCGGCCTTGGGTCATGATATTGCTTCCTTCTCTTTTGCAAGAACCCTCCTATATAGTGATCACAGGTTCTGGCTCGGCCCTGCAGCCGGGAACAACAATTCATAGCCAGTGATATGTCCACACATCAGGAATTAGAGCCGAAAAAGCTGCGGCGGTTGGTGTTTGCTACGTCGGCGGGCACCATCTTTGAAGCCTATGACTTCATCTTGTTCGGCTCGCTGGCGCCCATTATTTCTGCGCAGTTCTTTGCCGGCGTAAATCCAACCGCGTCTTTCATCATTGCCTTGCTGGCTTTTGCCGCAGGTTATTTGGTGCGCCCGCTCGGGGCACTGTTTTTTGGTTCGATGGGCGATCGTACAGGCCGCAAAAAAGCCTTCCTGATTACCATCACGATGATGGGGCTGGCGACCTTCGGCATCGGGCTGTTGCCAACCTATGCCAGCATCGGCGTGTGGGCGCCAGTACTGCTGATTACACTGCGCCTGATCCAGGGTCTGGCCTTCGGTGGCGAATATGGCGGCGCCGTTGTCTATACCGCTGAGCATGCACCGCCGGGCAAGCGCGGTTTCTATGTGAGCTGGATTCAGGCTGCAGCCGGCTTTGCGATATTTCTTTCCTTCTTCATCGTCTATATCACCCGCACTGCCTTGGGCGAGGACAATTTCGCCAGTTTTGGCTGGCGCATTCCTTTCCTGATTTCCATCGTGTTGCTGGTGGCGTCGCTGTGGATTCGTCTTAACCTGGAAGAATCGCCGTTGTTCCAGAAGATGGTGGCGGAGGGCAAGGCGGCCAAGCGGCCGTTGCATGAGGCCTTTGGGGAGTGGAAGAACCTCAAGCTGGTGATTCTGGCGCTGCTGGGACTGATGATGCTGCAAGGCGTGGTTTTTTATACCGCCCATTTCTATTCGCAGTTTTTCATTACGCAAATACTCAAACTGCCGGGCGCGACCATGACGTTTATCATGATGATCGTGACCTTCTGCAGCGTGCCGCTGTATGTATTGTTCAGCTGGTTGTCAGATCGCTACGGGCGTAAACCACTGGCGCTGCTGGGGGCGGTGCTGACGTTGGCGTTGATGCTGCCGATTTTTCACGGGTTCACCAGTGCGGTGAATCCGGCGCTGGCTGTCGCGCAGACTGCGGCGCCGGTGGTGGTCACCGCCGATCAGCTTGAGTGTTCGCTGCAATTTGATCCGGTCGGGCAGTCCAATTTCGTCACTTCATGCGACATTGCCAAGAATGCCCTGGCCACACTCGGCATCAGTTACAGCAATGCCAATGGTTCGCCGGGCACACTGGCGCTGGTGACGGTGGGCAACAAGAGTGTCACCAGTGTGGATGGTTCGCGCTTCTCCATCGAGCAGCTGACGATTGCCCGCCGAGGTTTCAGGGCGCAGGTGCAGGCAGCGTTGCAGGAAGCAGGTTATCCGCAAGGCATAGACGAGAACACCCTCAGCTTGCCGCGCTTGGGTGGCCTGATGTTGCTGCTGGTGGTGTTGTCGACGCTGGTCTATGCGCTAACGCCGATCATGACGCTGGAGCTGTTTCCCACCCGCATCCGCTACAGCGCACTGTCGCTGCCTTACCACATTGGCTCTGGCTGGTTTGGCGGATTTTTGCCGGCCATTGCGTTTGCGATGGTGGCAGCCGATGGTAATGTCTACTTTGGGCTGTGGTACCCGATGGTGATCATCAGCATCAGCACCATGGTGCTGCTGTTGTGGTTGCCGGAAACCCGCAATCGTGAACTTTGAATAACGCAATCTGGAAGGGGAGCAAATCATGAGTGATGACAAGCATTACAGTGCCGGCATGGAGCTGCGCCGCAGCATGTGGGGCGACGCCGGCGCCGAGCCAAGGGTCAATGCGGCCACTGCCTTCAACCGCCCGCTGGAAGACATGGTGACCACCTGGTGCTTCGGTGATATCTGGCAGCGGCCGGGGCTGGATCTGAAAACCCGCAGCATGATTACCTTGGCGGCGCTGACCGCACTGTGCCGCCCCAATCAGTTGAAAGGCCATGTGGAAGGCGCCTTGGCCAACGGCGTTTCTGTCGAAGAAATCCGCGAAATCATCCTGCATACCTCGGTCTATGCCGGCATTCCCACCGGCGTGGAAGGCATGAATGCCGCCAAGGAAGTGCTTAAACGTTTGGGGCTCGACTGAGATGAGTGACGCTATCAAGAACATCGGGTTTATTGGTATTGGCACCATGGGCTGGCCGATGGCCG
>CANCGR010000483.1 GCA_947377625.1 Gammaproteobacteria bacterium
CACCTGCACTTCCAGTAAAAGCATTATTTCCTGACTGCATGGATGAATTTTAACTACCAACTTTTCCCTAAATTAGTGGCGCATTATTTGCTTTGCAAGATTAGTCTGTCCAATCGGTTAGGTTTATGAAGAGTAATGCCAGCCTTGGCTCGCACTTGGCCGCCAGCGCTGCGGAACTGCAGCAGCTGCAGGCAGTGGCCCGTGGCAAGGCGAGCGCTGATCTGATTCTGCGCAATGCGCGGGTGCTGGCACTGCACTCAATGGAGATCATTGAACGCGACATTCTTATCTGTGGTCGTTTTATTGCTGCGCTCACGCCTTGGCAACACGTGAAGCCAGGTAGCGCGCCGGAAACTGACCTCAACGGCAAGTTTGTGGCGCCGACTTTTATCGACACGCATCTGCATATCGAATACAGCCTGCTGACGCCCGGCGAGTTTGCGCGCTGTGTGGTGCCCAAGGGCACTGGCTGTGTGCTGGCTGATCCGAATTGCATTGGCAATGTGCTGGGCGCCACGGCGATGGACTGGGCTGGCATCACCAACAGTCCGCTGAAAATTTTCCAGCAGATTTCCAGTCGTATTCCGCGCTCGCCCAAACTGGAGCTTGGCGGCGCTACGGTGACTGAAGCGGAACAACTGGAACGTCTGGCTGGCAGCCATGCGGCGACGGTGGGCGAATCGAATCCGTTTGCGCTTGATGAGCGCGCTACCCGCATGTTTGCGCAAGCGCTGGCCTCGGGCCGTCGCAACACTGGCCACACTGCGCGGGTAAAAAACGAGATGCTGTGGGCCTATGCGGCTTCCGGCATATCAGACGACCACAACGCTTTCAACACCGATGAAGTGCTGGAGCGCATCCGGCTCGGCATGATGATAACGGTGATGTCCGGCTCAATGAACGACAACGTTCCGATGGTATTTGCTGATGTAAGTGCCGTAAGTGGCGGCTTCCCGTTTTTTTCGTTCTGCGCCGATGACCGTCATGTCGACGACCTGCACCGCGTAGGCCACATCGACCATCATGTACGGCAAGCCATCAAGCAAGGCGTGCCGGTGCTGGAAGCCTATCGCATGGCCAGTCTCAATGCGGCGATGTTCTATCGACTTGATCATTTGATCGGCTCAATTACGCCCTGCCGCATTGCTGATTTGCTGGTGCTGGACAGTCTGGAGGCGGCGAAGCCGTCGCAGGTTTATCTCAACGGCAAACTCGCTGCCAGCGACGGCAAGGCGCTGTTCACCAATACCGACCCCAAGCCTGACTGGCTCTATGGCACCGTAAAACTGCCACAAAATTTCAATGCTGATGCATTCCATGTGAAGGCCACCACCGCACCCGGCGAAGTGGCAGTAGTGCGCGCGATGGAAATGTATGACGGCTATTTCAAGCGCGCGTTTGAAGCCGAATTGCCGGTAGACAACGGCAATGTGCTGCCAGACCCTACCCAGGACGTTGCCAAGATTGCGATCGTCGACCGCCATCACCGCACCGATACGCGCGCCTTTGGTTTTGTGCGCGGTTTTGGTTTGCAGGCCGGCGCCATCGCGGCCACCACCAACTGCGAAAACCAGAATCTGGTCATCGTCGGCACTTCAGATGCCGACATGGCCGCAGCCGCCAATGCACTGCGCGAACTTGGCGGCGGTTATGTCGCAGTCAAAGATGGCAAGGTGCTGGCCTCACTCCCTTTACCACTGGCCGGCATCATGTCGGATCTGCCGTGGGAGGAAGTGTTGCAGCAATCCGACATTGTCGATGCCGCCGCCCACAGTCTTGGCAGTACGCTCAACAGCCCGTTTATGATTCTTGCGTTTGTCGGTCTCGCCGGTGTGCCTGACTACGGTCTCACTGAAAAAGGCCTGATCGATTCACGCACGATGCAATTTATTCCCGTTCTCGTTTGCTGCCGCTGTCCGCAGCATATGCATCAGGTGTGAGCTGCGATGTCTCTTACTTCCATCCTCGGCAAGATCGTCCCCGCGCAAACCTGGAACAACGCGGAAGCAGAAGTTCTGCAACAACTGGACAGTTTGATAGAACAGCAGCTGCGGCCGCTGGCCTTTAGCAACGACAAAAGCGGCCGTTATCCCACTGCGTCGATGACAGCACTGAAACAAACCGCGTTGCTGCGCGCCGCATTGCCGGTTGATCTGGGCGGCCTGGGTGTAGGCCACCGCTGCAGTCTGGAAATCCAGATGCGTCTGGCCTGCGTCGATTCAGCCGTGGCGCAGCTCTACAAAGTGCACGAAGAGCTGCTGCGTGAAGTGCTGCATTATTGCCCGGCTTTTCAGCGCGAACGCATTGGCAAACTGGTGTTGCAATACCAGATATTGGGGCTGGCTGTCGCAGAGCCCAATCGCAGCGCAGTCGATCCTTTGAAAACTACTGCCACACCCACAGCCAGCGGCGGTTTCGTTGTAGATGGTTTCAAGATTTACACCACCGGTGCCGCCGAGGCCGACCACATAGCCACGTGGGCTTGGAACGCTGCTTCTGCTACTGCTGAAAGTCCTGTGCACGGCATGCAAATGCTGTTGATCCCGCGCGGCACGCCGGGTGTCACAGTCAACCGCGACTGGGATGCACTCGGCCAACGCGCGACCGATTCCGGCTCCATCAAGTTTGACAAGGTTCAGTGCCCGCCCGAATGGATTGCCTCAGTGCCGGGCAAGGCACCGCTGATCCACAGCAGTGTGCGTTATCAGGCTGGTTTTGCCGCAGTGCTGTGTGGCATCGGTTTCGGTGCACTCACTGCAGCGGTGCCCTATATCAATGAACGCTCACGGCCGTGGGCACAAGCTGGCATGGAAAAAGCCACGGCTGATCCGATGATTCTGCGCAGTGCGGGCGAACTCGCTGCTGATCTGGCGGTGGCATGGGCAGCCACCTTGCAATGCGGTGCGTTACTGGATGCATTTGAGCGCGGCGAGATTGATCGCGCGCAACTGGCGCTGCCCATTTCTGCTGCCAAATCGGCAGCCTCACGCGCCGCGATGGCAGCCACCGGCGGCATTCACGCCCTCATGGGTACTGGCTCCATCGGCGGCAAAACCACGTTTGATTACTGGTGGCGCAACGCACGCACGCTGTCGCTGCACGACCCGGTGGAATGGAAAAACCACGAGCTTGGCAAAC